>CAZDUP010000065.1:0-9467 GCA_964508625.1 uncultured Thermodesulfobacteriota bacterium | reverse complement strand
TGGCCTCCACGAATACCTGCCTCGGCCTCCTGTCGAGCTTGGAGATGACCTGGACTATCCCGTGGTAGTCCTCGGGAGAGGCCACTATTATGAGCGAATTTGTGGCCTTGTCCGCTGTTATGGACGCCTTTGGCTGCACTGTATCTGCCGCGCCAGGTTGGGCGGGGGCGGGCTTCAATCCTTCGAGGACCCTTGCGACCTCCGTGGCGTCCGCGTTCTCAAGATAGTAGACGTTCACCTTTGAGCTCGACTCCGGGGCAGGCACGTCGAGGGCCGCTATCACCTTCCTGTACGCCTCTTTTTCCTCCGGCGAGCCGTAAAGCACGATGGCGTTGAGCCTTGCGTCAGCCACAAAGCCGCCCTGCGCAGCGGCCCCGGCCTCATCTGTCCTCGGGGACAACTGCTTTAAAGACTGGGCAACAGAGGCGGCCTGGGAGTATTTGAGAAAGACCAGCTCAGCGGTCTGGCCCAAAGGCGCCACGTCGATGAGCTTCGCTATCTTCAATATCTTCTCAACGTTGAGAGCGCTGTCAACTATGAGGATCGCTCGCTGGTCCCTGCCAAAACCGGCTATGTAGCCGTCTTTTGATACAAGCGGCTGGACCGCTGCCAGGAGGTCCCTGCTCTGTATGAACTTGAGCTTCACGAGGGTAGCGACGTAGGCCTCGTTGGGCCTTAAGCCTTCGCTTACATCCATTACATTGAGAGGCGCCTGTTTTGCTTCGGAGGCGGGGATGATCTTGTAGGACTTGCCTGCCGGGATTACCGTATAACCCCTGAGCCTCAGGACCGAGATGAAGAGGTCAAAGGCCTCCTCAGGGGTCACCTTCGTATTCGAGGTGACCGTTATCTTTCCCGAAACCTCTGAGCCGAATATGAAGTTCTTTCCTGTCACCTTGCTCATCAGCTCGGTAACGGCCGCGAGGTCCACGTCGACCAGATTTATCAAGACCGGCTTTGTTGCCGGCGGCTTGCTTTTTTTCGCAGCATCGGCGGCAGGCCCAAGGCCCAGGACCGCGGCTGAGATCAATATGCAGATAAGCGCCTTCTTCAGAGTTCCCATCACTGTCCTATCTGATCCGGTATTTTAGCGTCCTGGGCTCTTTGCCCCTTACGATATCGACTCTTACCTCGGATTCGCCCTTGAGGCCGGTGAGCACCTGCGCGACCCTGCCTGGCGAATCGAGCTTGAAATCATTTATGTTCATCACCACGTCTCCGTTCTGCAGCCCTATGAGGCCGAAGACCCCTGCTGGCTTTATCTCGCTCACCCTGAATCCGGACAATTTTCCGTTCTCGACAAAGGGCGTGAACCTGGCGTCCGTGAGCACCCTGTCCATGTTGTCGAAGACGTTCGAGATGGCCCTCTGGTCGACTTCCCAAAGGCCCTCACCGCCCTTTTTTGAGATGCCGCCGGAGGAAGCCTGCGCCACAGGCGGCGCCGCTGCGGATGTGGGCACCTTGAATGAGACAGTCCTGCCACCTGAGGCCAGCTCTGCCATCTTGGCCCCCACTGCATTGAGCGTGCCTGAGCCGAAGACGTTTTCGCCTTTCCTGAATGCCTTCTGCTTACCGGTGTTCATGTCCATGAAGACAGCGAGCTCCGCGCCCTCGGCAGTGCCGATGAGTATGAGGCTCCCCGGCGACGCTCCGCTGTCAGCGGCCCTGGTTTCCAAGCGGCCCTTTCCAAAGATCCCGCTCTCCACTATCGCGCCGTAATCACGCCTCTCCAGCGGCGCGTGACTGGATTTTTCCTCAGAGATATCTTTCACCATGCCTTCTCCGTAGAATAGGATGATGGCCTCCCTTGCCGCAAGGGCTAGGACCACCATCAGCGCGATCCCAAGAAGGGCGTTTATCGAAGGCAGCGCGCGCAGTATGCTCATTGCCGGGAGACGAGCCTTACGCGCGCCTTTACGTCAAGGCGGTCCGGGCTCTCGAATGACGCATTCATGCTGAATTCCTCGGTAAGGAGGAGCTGCCCGCTCTCTTCAAGTCCTTGCAGGAAATTCACGGCCTGGCCTATGTCCACTCCCTCCATTACGATCTCCACTCCGCTTTGCCTGTAGCCTGCCATCGGCCTCGGGTCATAGGGCTTCAGTTGGCTTATATTGCCTCTCAAAGCCGTCTCGGTTGCCACGGCCTGAACAGCCTCAAAGGCAGAGCCTGTTTTTCCCGTAGCGCCGAGCCTGTCCCTGAGGCCGCCTATCCCGGACAGGCCGCTTACGTACTCGGCCTTCATCCGGTTGAATGCGTCAAGGGCTGCCCTTTTCTTCGAGAGCCTGCTCTCGGCGCTTTGAACAGCGTAAAGGCTTGAAAAGAAGAAAAGGCATAAGGCCGCCGCGATGAGAACGGCCCGCCTGTTCGAGGCGACAAATGCGATGGCTGAATCGATGCGCATCCTTATATCGGTCATTGGGCACCGGCCTTTGCGGAAAGATTGAACCTGACGCGGCCGTCCGGCCCAGGCTTGGAGCCTGTGAGCGAGACTTCTTTCAGAATGCCGTTCTTCTCGACAGATTCCCTGAAGCCAGCCGCCTCCTCGAACGAGCCGGCCTCGCTCAGGACAGTTATGTTCGCAGCGTGCGCCTGAAGTTCTTTGATACGCACCCCGCTTGCTTCGCCCGTTGCCCCGGCTGCCCTGGCTAGCTCTGACATTGCCCCGAGCACGTCAGTCCTGCCCGCGAGCGCTGTCCTCTCATCGGCCAGGGCCTTTAGCTTGACCTCGAGCGCGTACTCCGGGCTCTCCGGGTTCTCGCCCGGAAAGAGCTCCGAGTAGCCCTTTTCAAGCGCGGCCTCGACCAACTTGTGCTCGGCCTCGAGGTTCAGGTACTTGAGATACGAATACGCCCCCCATGAGAGGGCCAATGCCGCTACAAGCCCGGCTGCTACCCCGAGCCTTGCCCTGCGTTTCCTGTCAGCGCCAGGGTCTGTGTAGAGCTCCAGAAAATCAACGCTCTCCCTGAGGCCCCTTTCATGGTGCATGGCCACGGCGAGGAGCGATGTCTCGGAATATCCGCTGCCAGCGTCAACGGCCTCTATGCCAGCTCTCCGGGCAAATGAAGAGCTCCCTGCCGAATAGAAGGGCTCTACGGCAATGCCGTCAGCCTCCATTGCCGCGAGGGAGAGCGCGAGGTCTTCAGTTGACCCGAGGTGCTTGAAAAAAAGGAGCTTCCCGCCCCTGGCGACAGTTATGGAATCATCATCGACCAGGGCTGGCGTGGTATGCCTTCCGCCGTCGATAGCGTTGAGCGCCACAACTTTTGATAGCATCGACGGACCGGCCCAGCACGGGCTCATCCCGTATTCTGCAAGGGCCTGCAACATCCGTGAGAGGAGCTCTTTTTCAATACCTACAAAGGCCGCCCTGCCATCCGCAAGCGGTAGGGCGTCGATGAGCATTTCATCAAGCCCCTTGAGGAAGAGCCCCTCGGCCTGCACAGGGATGACCCTTCTGAGCTTTCTTCTGTCCGCAATCGGTATCTCGAGCACCCTCGCGCTTACAAGGGCCGAGTGCAATGACAAGAGCACCTTTGCGGGCTTGAGCCCCTTTGAGTCGAGATCGCGCTTCAAAAGGGGCAGCGCTTCCGCAAGGTCAGCGGTTGAGTACCTGTTGACTTCCATCTCTTGCGGCGCCGCTGCCTTGAAGGCGCCGCATGCGATAGACCCGGGCCCTGCTTCGATGACGAGAACGCACCTGGCCATCAGCGCGCCCTCCAGTAGAGTATCTTCCTCTGGCCGCCCGTCCTCACGATCGCCTCTGTCTCCCGAACGGCGCCGTCTGAGACTGCCCTCGAGATTATCCTGAATGTGTCGCTCTTCACCTTTATCCTGCCCTGGAGGCTGAAGACCAGCGTTTCGAAACCGCTTATCTCCCTTATCTCCCCCGTATGCCTGAACGGCCTCTTGTCCCGCCTCTCGATGAGCCTCTTGGCCATCTCGGGCGTTATCTCCGCTGAAAGGGAGGCTATCACCTCTTTCGGGGCGGTGTTGATATTGACGAGCCCGTCGGAGTATACGGATACGTAGCTCTCCAGCCTTGCCGCTGCCTTGGCTGAATAGCCCTTTATGAAAGAGAGCTCGCCTGTTGAATCCATGCGGCCGTTCTTCGCGGTATACGGCTCTTTCATCATCGAATAGTAGCCCGGCCCTTCTGCGCCGCCAGGCCTTTCAGCGTCGTCCATGTCCAGCCAGTCTGCGAGCGGCTCTGAAAGGGACTTCTCGAAACCGAGACCCTCGAGCAGGAGCCTGTATGACGCGTAGACATCTTCATTTATCCCGCCGTTCGGAAAGACCACGGAGTTGATCGGCAGCTTGCCGGATTCGTCCTCGACCGAGAGCTCGAGGGTGCCGTTGTCAACGGCAGTCGACCAGGCGCCTGCTCCCAGATGAGTGTAATTACTGCCAAGTCCTTCCAGATACTTTATGGCCAGCTCTACCCCGTTTTCAGAAGCCACTGCGGCCCTCTGACCGTCTACGAAATGCGCGATCCGGCCTGCCTGGAAGTGGACCTCGCTTATTATCTCAGCTACCAGGGCGGTCATGACCGCTGTAACGAGCAGCACTATCAAAAGGGCTGCCCCTTTCTGGCCTGAATACCGCCTCATATCATCTGACCATCGTGCGAGCCAATACCCTGGTCTCCCTCTCCTCACCCCTGTCGATAGTCTTTATTATCGCGAGCACGGCTTGAGGCATCCCTTTCTCGAACTCTCCGTCCCAGGCCGCGGCCCATGCCGTACCGTTATAGAAAGTCACGTCAAAGCTCTCTACGGCGCCTATTACCTCGACCCTCGCCGCTGCCCTGGCCGCGTCCCTGGAGTACGGGTTCCATGCCTCCCTGAAAAGGGCCGGGTGCCCGTCCTCTCCTTCAAGGACCGAGTACCTTATGGCCGTGAGGTCGCCATGTCCCGCGTTCCCCGGCATCGGATAACCGAAGGCCGTGAACTCTATGGCGCTGTCATGGCGCTTTCCGCTCAAGGGCTTGCCCCTGAAAAATGTTGCCCTGTTGCCAGAGACATATGACGACGATATCTCCCTTGAGAACGTCTCCATAAACCTAGTGGTCTGTCTTGTCCTCTCCGCCTGTGCAGAGACCGCGCGCTGCGCCGATAGCACGGATGAGAAGCTCATGTACATGGCGAATACCACTGCCGAGCTGATCGCGGCAGCGATGAGGACCTCAATGAGCGAAAACCCGCCTTCAGATCTTCTTTTCCGCGACATGGGCGCAAAGGTCCATCTTCTGATTTCCGTTCCAGCTGACTTGAACGCATATCTTATGAAGGCCCGCCTGCACCTCGGTTGCGCTGTAATCAAGCCTGTAATCCGGCATGCCAGGGGCCTCCTTCTTTTTCGAGGCAGCGGAGTACCCGATAAGGCGCACCTCCTCGAGCCTCTCTCTTGCTATGGCGGCTGCCTGCGCTGAGTCCGAGAGCGCGGCTGAAGTCTTCAAGTGGGAGTTCGTGACGGTTATCAATGTAATAACCGCCCCTGAGAGGATCGCCAGCGCGATGAGCGCTTCGAGCAGCGTGAAACCGTCTTCGCCCAATCGGGTATCTCTCCTCAAGGCATACCGGCCCATCAGATTATCTTCACATTGCCGGAGTACGGGTTGTAAGTCACCGTCCGGGTCTGTCCGTCGCGCTTGAGCAGGATGGAAAAGGCCTCTGCCCCTGCGCCGGGATAAAAGAGGATGCCGGCTTCACCTGAGTCAAGGGCAGCGCCGTTCTGCATGAGCTTCGTTATCTCAGTGCCCCGGCCGAGCCGCACCCTTGCAGGTATGCCGGCGGGCTCCGTAAAGAGCGCTCCGTCGGTCGATCGGGAAGCCTCTATGGAACTTCCCCCGATATTGAAGGTGAGCCTGTACCAAGATTTTCCGGACGAGGCGGAATCATCGACCCTCTTGATGAATCCGGCTACTCTCCGTATGTCCGACCGGAAAGCGATCTCTTCGAATATGGATAGTTTTGGAAGGGCAAGGAGAAGAGCTGCTCCGATGATGACTATCGTTACAGAGAGCTCTATAAGGGTGAATCCGCCCATAGGCGGGCGCCGTGTGCCTTCAACAGGTAAACTCCGCATCCGAAATCTCCGACTACAGCCAGTGAACAGGACAGGCCACTGTACCAGTTATATCACTTACGTTATAAAATCATCAAGTGATAATTGTCACAAGGGCGCGTAATCTGGATGGATTCTCAGGGGCTGGTGCCGCCGGAGATGCGCGGTAGAATGCCTAAAAGATGCCTTCCGGCACCACCGGGTCCTTCACAAAGAGCGCATAATGGCCGGAGTCAAAGACCTGCACCCTGCCGCCCAGTATCGGCAGAAGCGTCTGTATCACGTCGTCGTTGGGCGTGAGTATGGCAACGTCAAAAGGTTTGTCAGCGCGCCTTTTGAGCATATGGAGGTCCTTCAAGAAGAGCTCAGGGCTCCTGAAGGTCAGTATTGTCCTGCCCGCGTAATACTCCCATCTGGGCAGGGGCTGGGGGTTGTCGTAGCTGTACTCAGGCACGATCGATGCGATTATCATGTCTCCGTCCGACATCTTTCCAAGCGCCTTGTAGACATTCATCGTCTCGACGTTTATGGTGTTGTTCGGCCATTCCATAACGTAATTGGCCGTCCTCGCGGCCTGGCCCACGGAGAGGACAGAGAGCGAAAAGACGAGCGCGGTGAAAAAGGCGACCGAGAGAACGGGCTTTCTGTTGAGCAATACCCTTGGGCCCGAGGCTATCTTTATCAGGATGAAAAAGCCTGTCGCAAAGATAAGAGAAATGGCCGGCGCGAGCTGGCGGCCCTGGTACTTGAGATCGACTGACTGCGCAAATACCACTGCAAAGGCAGACCCGGCCAATATGAAGAGGACGAATATTCCAAGGCCCGGAAGCCTGCCGAATATCCGTTTCCTCAAGTAGACGCAGGCTGCCACAAGCGCTGCCAGGGCTGGCAGGGCATAGTAGTATGAAAGCCCGGTCGCCATCACGACGGTATTAAGGAGCTCCTTTCCCCTTAAAAGGAGCTTGCCGCCCTCAGAGCTGTTGCCTACCCTGTAGAGGAAAACGCCCTTGATGTCGAGCACAAGGTCGTCCAGGCCCAGATACCACCAGTTCTGAGCGAGCTGAAGAGTGAAGGTGACGGCAGGAGCTGCCGCGAAGAGGAGCCACCTCTTCACGGGTATGCCCTTGCCTGCCCTGTCCTTTGATTCGAGCCACTTGAGATAATCAAGGCCCACGAGCCAGACGAATATGAATATGACCGAATCATAGGAAGAGGCTGCGAGAACGAAGTACAAGACCCATATGGCGGCCGTGTAACTTCGGCTTTGCAATTCGTCTTTCTTGAGCGCCAGGAGTGATATAAAGATTATTGCGAACCTCAGAAGGTCGTCTATGGGGTGGTTAGCCAGGCTGTCCGCGTAGTTGAGGAACATGGTCGAGAGGCCGTAATAGAGTACGCCCGTAAAGGCGAATACCGGGGTCGAGACCTGGTTGAAGGCCGCGTACATGAGTACGAGCGCAGCTAAAGATATGCCGAGGCTAAAAAGCCTGAAGCCGTACCTCTCGTCAACCCCTGCCTTCTTAAGTAGCGCGAACGGGAAGAGATAGCCCGGAGGATAATGCGTATAGTAGAGACGTCTGCCTATCAGATAGCCGGTGACAGTGCCCCGCGCGTGCTGACGGAGCCCGGGCTCGTCCAGGTATTTGACTATGCCCGACAAGCCTATGGGGATGAACAAGAGCTTATGGCCGATGGCTCCGTCCCTGTCCCAATGGTCGAGCGTCAGGAGGGTCTGGGCCGAGCCCTCTTCCCAGCCGCTCCAGCCCTCTTCAGGAAGGGTCTTGAAGCCGAGGTAAAAGGAGAGCACGAGGAGCAGCGCCAGGAAGGGCAGATGCGCCCGGAAGTTGCTGAAATAATTGGACATGGCCGATGAATATTAGCATGAAAGGCTGGGTGCAGGCAATCTGAAATAGGGATGGGGAGGAGGGATAAAAACTATCATGTGGGCTGAACTCGTACTTTGTTTTAGAGGTGTAGTATTACTCTTTGGCAAAGGCCTTTGCGCGCTGCCGCGCTTTTTTGGCATATTGCTTCGCTCGCTTTCCTCCCCCGTCCTCCGCGCGCGCCCCTTATGTCGCTATACCCATTCAGGTACAGCTCCTTCTGCCCCGGCTCGCGCGCCCGGCCCCCAACCTTATGCTCGCTTCGCATTATGCCCAGTGTGTCTGAAAGACAAAGATCCTTCTTTCAAAACGACCAGACGATAGCTTGGATTAAAGGTGCTGAAGCGATCAAATCCAGACTGACAAAAAGATTCTGTTGCCTTTGCGGCGGGGAGCGAGAAATGAAGCGTATTCTTCATGTACGCCGCAGTGACGAGCGACGAGACAACAAAGCAGATGGGCCTTATTTCATGCCTGAACTGGCGGAGAGGGGGGGATTCGGCCTTCGCTCGTCGGCATCCCTGCCTCCTCTCTCAGGCCCCGTGCTTTCACTTCCGGGCGCATCCCTGCGCCCTCATCCTCGCTATTCGCACGGCGTTCAAGCACCTTCGAATCCCAAATGCGTATGTGGAAATTAACTGGCGGAGAGGGGGGGATTCGAACCCCCGGTAGGGTTTTACCCCTACAACTGCTTAGCAGGCAGCTGCCTTCAGCCACTCGGCCACCTCTCCAGCGGGTTTGACGGACGCTCCGGAACAGAGCGATAAAAGGGGATTTATTTGTAACACGGCTTCATGCTATAATCAAGGCCGCTTTTGACAGCCGCTCAATCCATTATTATAGGGGAAATCCTCATGGACGAACAGGTAAAAGTTTGCCCCGAATGCGGGGCCGAGTTCTTTGCCCACATCAGGGAATGCAACAGGTGCGAAGCCGAGCTCGTGAGCCCGGAGACCGTTGGAAGGCCCTCGAAGATGACCTCGCCTTCAGCCGACCCCTCGCTGGTCTGCATAGACGAAGGCGAATACGACAGGGCCAACGAGGTCGCCTGGGGGCTGAGGAGCGCGGGATTTGAAGCAAAGGTGCTCCGCGCGCCCGCCAACTCGTGCAAGGGCGGCTTCGGGGTATTCGTTGACAAGGGGTCGGCTCGCGAGGCAGCACAGAAGATTGAAGAACTCTGGAAAAAGTCTCACCCCGAAATTGAGGAAGCTGAAGAGCGCATGAAAAAGGGCCTGTGCCCGGCATGCGGCGCTCTACTCATGGGCTCGTCAGAGGAATGCCCTGACTGCGGCCTTTTCGTCGGCATGCGCGAGGACGACTGCGGCGGCGACGGCGGCTGCGGAAGCTCCGGATGCGGCCATTGACGCCAGATGGCTGCAAGGACGCCTGACGAGCAGAGTGACCTGACGATCTACGCCGCCGCGGCAATCGCGGCGGCGCTCACCGCCATCGTATACCTCCCCTCGCTCTGGAACGGCTTCGTAAACTGGGACGACCAGTGGTACGTCTACAATAACCCCC
>CAZDUP010000064.1:2708-9657 GCA_964508625.1 uncultured Thermodesulfobacteriota bacterium | reverse complement strand
TCAAAGCACCCGCTTACGGATATAGGGATTGAAAGGTTCCTCAAGGACTGGGAAAAGGTCCCAAAATAAAGGCCTTTCAGGGGGGATTCCCATATCCAGGCCTGCCCCAAGCCCTTTCAAGAAGTTATCATCAGGAACTGCCCCGTTTTCGGGGCAGTTCCATTTCATTTCCCAAAAAAACACGCCAGATACCCTGAAGATATATAATCAGGTTAGCATCTTTTCAAAATATCCGTAATACTCCAGAGGTGAAGAATTGATCAGTCACGTAGTTCTCTTTAAGCTCAAGGACAGGTCGCCTGAGACGATAGCCAGGACAGTCAAGATGCTCAAGGGCCTTTACGGAAAGGTGCCGCAGATAAAGGCAATAGAGGTGGGCGCTGACGTGTTGAGGTCAGAGAGGTCTTACGACATCTCTCTAACCGTTAAGCTCGAGACGCTCAAAGACCTCGAGCTCTACCAGATAGACCCGGAGCACGTAAAGGTCGCGCAGTACATCGCAACCATAAGAGAGGCAATAGCGGTAGTGGACTATGAATCCTGAGAAGGATACGGAAGAGCTCAAAAAGAACGTCCAGGCCTTCATGGAAGAGGAGGAGACAGGCCCCCTTACCCTCCGTGAGCTTGTCCATGCCTTCGGCGTGCCCAGGGCCGCAAGGGACCGCTTCAAGCGCATCGTCAAGAACATGGTCTCCGAGGGCCTCCTCATAAAGACGCGCGGCGGAAGGTACGGCCTGCCTTCGAAGATGAACCTTGTCACAGGCAGGCTCACCTGCCACCCGGACGGTTACGGCTTTGTCGTGCCAGAGGGCGCTGGCAAGGAAAGGGAAGGGGACATATTCATAAGCAACAGGAAGCTCTCGGGCGCCATGCACAACGATACCGTTGTCGCGAGGGTAGAGGGCATCAAGCGTGGCGGCAGGGGCGAGAGGCGCGAGGGCTCGATAATAAGGGTCATAACGCGCGCAAACAGGACTATCGTCGGCAGGTTCGAGTGGGGCAGGGGCTTTGGCGTGGTCATACCCTCTGACGAGAGGATAATAAGCGAGATAATAATTCCGCCCAAAGAGGCAAAGGCCGCTAAGGACGGCATGATTGTATCTGCCGAGATAATGCGCTGGCCAGCCAGGAACATGGGCGCGACCGGCAGGGTGCTGGAGACGATAGGCGACCCTGATGACCCGGATGTCGAGGCAGAGGTAATACTGCGGAAGTACGGCCTTCCAAACAGGTTCCCGGCAGCCGTGATGCACGAGGTAAAGAGCGTACCCAAAGAGGTCAGCCCAAAGGAGATAAAGGACAGGGTAGACCTGCGGGAACGGACCGTCTTTACAATAGACGGCGAGACGGCAAAGGACTTCGACGACGCGGTCTCGATAGAGAAGACCGCCAGGGGCTACAGGCTCTGGGTCTCTATCGCGGACGTGAGTTATTATGTGGAGGAAGGAACGGAAATAGACAAGGAGGCCTATGCCCGGAGCACCTCGGTCTATTTCCCTGACAGGGCCATTCCCATGCTCCCCGAGGCGCTCTCAAACGGCATATGCAGCCTGAACCCCAACGTGGACAGGCTCACAATGACAGCAGAGCTCGACCTTGATGAAGAGGGCAGGGTCACGAAGAAGAGGTTCTACGAGAGCGTCATAAAAAGCGTCGAGCGCATGACATATACGAACGTCAAGAAGCTCATAATGGACGAGGACGCCGAGCTTTCAAAAAGGTATGCAAATATAGTCCCTGACTTGAAGCTCATGGCCGGGCTCGCAGAGAAGCTCATGAAGAGGCGCTCGGAGGAGGGCTCAATAGATTTCGACCTCCCTGAGCCGCAGATAATAATAGACATCGAGGGCAGGGTAGAGGGCATAGTCAAATCCGAACGGAACATAGCACACAGGCTCATTGAAGAGTTCATGCTCGCGGCAAACAGGGCTGTGGCAGAGGAGTTCTCCACGCGAAAGCTCCCCTTCATCTACAGGGTCCATGATGAGCCCTCAGCCGACTCGATAGCGGATTTCGCGGAGTTCGTCGCGGGCTTCGGCATCAGGTTCAAGTCCGAAGGCCCGAAATCATTCCAGTCCGTGCTCAAATCGGTCGAGGGCAAGGCAGAGGAGAAGCTCGTCAATCACGTGCTCCTGCGCTCCATGAAGCAGGCAATCTACTCGGAAGAGAACGTCGGCCACTTCGGGCTTGCCTTCAATGATTACACGCACTTCACCTCGCCCATAAGGAGATACCCTGACCTTATCGTGCATAGGCTCCTGAAGCTCCTTCTGAGCAAGGGGTATACGGCAGGGCTCCGCGAAGAGATGGAGACATATCTGACAGAGGCAGCGGGCCACACGTCAGGCCGCGAGCGAAAGGCCATGGAGGCTGAAAGGGAGATAGCTGACCTCAAGAAATGCCAGTTCATGAAGGACAAGGTCGGGGAAGAGTTTGAGGGCTTTGTCTCCGGCGTGACGAGCTTCGGATTTTTCGTTGAGCTCAAGGATTTCTTCGTGGAGGGCCTTGTCCACGTCTCCATGCTCACGGACGACTACTATATTTTTGACGAGAAGAGGCATACGCTCACGGGCGAGAGGATGAAAAAGGCCTTCCGCCTCGCCGACGAGGTCAAGGTCAAGGTTGACGGAGTGGACCTCGAAAGGCGGAGGATCGACCTCGTCCTTGCAGTCGAAGAGGGGCGGGCTGTGAAAGGGAAGAAGAGGAGATCCACTTGAGGTTCCACGCAGCATACAAAAGCGCCAGAAGGCTTCGCGAGATAGCGACCGTGCTCGTGCGCCACGGTTTCTTCCCGCTCATGGAGAGGATGCACCTCACCAGGATCCTCTCCATGCCATTGAGGCTCGCTGGCCGCAGATTCACCAAAGAGGCCGAGGAGCTGACGGAACCTGTCCGGGCCAGGCTCGCGTTAGAGGAGCTCGGGCCGACCTTCATAAAGTTCGGCCAGATACTCTCGACCAGGCCTGATATAGTGCCGCATGACTTTGTCGTCGAATTTTTGAAGCTCCAGGATTCGGTGAGCCCTTTCCCATTCAGGGACGTGATAAAGGTAATAGAGTCGGAGTTCAACAGGCCCTATACCGAGCTCTTCTCGTCCGTCGAGGAAACCCCCATTGCGGCCGCCTCTATCGCGCAGGTGCACAGGGCAATTACGCGCGACGGCTGCGAGGTCGTCATAAAGGTGCAGAGGCCTGGCATTGAGGCGACCATCGAGACGGACATCGCCATCCTGGGCTATCTCGCCAGGCTCGCGTTGAAGTACATACCCGAGGCAAAGCTATACGACCCAGAGGGCATGGTAGACGAGTTCTCGCGCGTCATAAAAAGGGAGATGGACTTTACGCTCGAGGCGAGCTACACAGGGAAGTTCAGGGAGAACTTCTTGGGCGACCCGAGGGTCATCGTTCCGAAGGTCTTCTGGGAGAGCACCTCCAGGCGCGTCCTTACCATGGAGCGCGTCCACGGCATAAAGGTGGACAAGGTGGGAAGGCTCAAGGAGGCCGGCATCGATACCGAGGCCATAGCCCACCTCATAGCAGACATCTTCTTCAAGCAGGTATTCGAGTTCGGCCTCTTCCACGGCGACCTCCATTCAGGAAATATCTTCGTCGTCTCACAGGAGCAGATAGCCTTCGTCGATTTCGGCATAGTGGGCAGGATAGACGCGTCGATGAAGCAGAACCTCGCTGACATCCTCATAGGCTTCGCGACCCAGGACTACGAATCGACCATAAAGGTCTACCAGCGCATGGAGATACTGCCCGAGACCATAGACAGGGCCGCGTTCGAGAGGGAGTACCATGACATACTCCTCCATTACTTCGGCAGGCCTTTGAAGTACGTGAAGATAGGCGAGGTCCTACTCGACTATATAAGGCTTGCCGCGCGCCATGAGATACTGCTGCCACGGGACCTGCTACTCTTCGACAAGTGCATCATAGAGCTTGAAGGCCTGGCTCGGGTCCTGTATCCTGACGTGAACATATTGGACGAGTGCGAGCCGTATGCGAGAAAGCTGTACGTCGAGAGGATAAGCCCGTCTTCCATCGCAGAGGGCGCGCTTGCCTCGGCCGCCGACTACCGCGACCTCATGAGGGATTTCCCCTCTCAGGCAGGGAGGTTGATGAAGAAGGTATTGGACGACAGGCTCCGCATTGAGTTCCTGCACAGGGGCCTGGAGGACTTCATGGGCGAGGTGGACAGGTCCTCGAACAGGCTGACCTTCGCGGTCATAATAGCCGCGCTCATAGTCGGCTCTTCGATGGTCATAGCCGCCGAGAGCGCGCCTACTGTCATGGGCCTGCCGGTGCTCGGGATACTGGGCTTCATCATAGCCTCTGTGCTGGGCTTCTGGCTCGCTGTGCAGATACTTCGGTCAGGAAAGTTTTAGCCGTTTATGCGAATCTTCCGAAATGCCAAGGGGCTCAAACGAAAGACAAAGGCCGCCGTCGTAACGCTCGGCAACTTCGACGGGGTGCATCTCGGACACCAGAGGATACTGAAAAAGGTGCAAGAGAGGGCGGCCCGGCTTGGAACGAGTTCGGTCGTATATACCTTTGAGCCCCATCCGCTAAAAATCGTAGCGCCGCAGAAGAGCCCGCCCCTCATACTCGATACAGAAGAGAAGGCCCGCATAGTCGGCGCCCTCGGCATCGATTATATGGTCGTGGCGAGCTTCACAAAGGAGTTTGCCGCGAGGCACCCGAGGGAGTTCGTTGAGGAGGAGATAAGGCCTATAGCAACAGAGGTCTGCGTTGGCCTCGATTTTTCATTCGGAAAGGGCAAGGCAGGAACGGCCGGGTATCTCAAAGAACTTGGAGAAGAGCTCGGCTTCCGGGTACATCTGATACCCGCCTGCAAAAAGCGCGGGGCCATAGTCAGCAGCTCCCGCATCCGCCGCCTTATCATGGAAGGAGAGGTGCAAAAGGCGGCAACGCTTCTGGGCCGTCCTTTTGCGATAAAGGGCAGGGTAGTAAGGGGCAGGAACATAGGCAGGGAGATAGGCTTCCCAACGGCCAACATCCGGCCAGAGGGAGAGATAATACCGGCAGACGGCGTCTACGCTGCATTCGCCGAAGCTGGAAAGGCGCGGTACAGGGCGGTCATAAATATAGGCAAGGCCCCGACCTTCGGCTGCAGGGAACGGTCCGTTGAGGTCCATATGCTTGGATTCACGGGCAGCATCTATGGTAAAAGGTTGAGGGTGGAGTTCGTGAAGAGATTGAGGGGAGAGAAGGCCTTTGCCTCGTGCGAGGCATTGAAGCGCCAGATAGGACGGGATATCAAAAGGGCAGAGAAAATACTGAGATGAACATCAACGGCCACACGAAGATAACAGGAATATTCGGCGACCCCATTGGCCATACGCTTTCGCCCGCCATCCAGAACGCGGCCTTCAAGGCAGTGGGCATCAACGCGGTCTACGTCCCGTTCCATGTAAAGGCAGAGGACGCGGGGGCGCTCAAGGCCGCGGTCGTTGGCGTGAGGGCCATGCAGTTCCTGGGCGTGAACGTCACCATCCCGCACAAGGAACGGGTATTGAGATACCTCGACGAGGTGGACCCGCATGCTGCTGACATGGGCGCTGTCAATACCATAGTAAACAGGGGCGGCAGGCTCATTGGCTACAACACAGATGGGGCGGGCTATCTCTTGAGCCTCCGGGACGAGACCGGCTTCAGGGTCGCGCGAAAAAAGATAATCATAATCGGCGCTGGCGGCGCTGCCCGCGGCATATTCTACGCCATGCTCGGCATGAAGCCCGCATCAGTAGTGCTCGTCAACAGGACCATAAAAAGGGCGAACGCGCTTGCAAAGGCATTTGAGGCAGGGTTCAGGTCAACTGACATCAGGACCTCAATGCTTCAAAGGGGCGCGCTCATCGAGCACCTCGCTAATGCCGACCTTGTCGTCAATACGACATCCATAGGCATGATGGGCAAGGGAGAGCTCGACATACCAGTCGAGGCCCTGCCGCCAAAGGCCATAGTCTCGGATATCGTCTACAGGCCGCTTGAGACCGGGCTTTTGAAGGCCGCTGAAAAGAGGAGGCTCAAGACCCACAACGGCCTTGGGATGCTCGTGCGCCAGGGCGCCATCGGCTTCGAGCTCTGGACAGGCAAAAAGGCCCCTGTCCAGGTGATGAGAACAGCGGCATTGAAGGCATTGAAGAGCAGATGAAGATCGTCTTTATCGCCGACGGCCACCTCAAAGGCGATGACAGAGAAGGCCAGATATCCCTCGCCAGATTCCTCGACTCACTCAAGGCAGATACCCTCGTTGTGCTGGGCGACCTTTTCGACTTCTGGACGGGCACGAACAGCGTCGCGAAAAAAAAGTACAGGATCGTGCTCGATAGCCTCCTTCGCCTCTCATCGCGCGGGACCAGTATCATCTATTGCGAGGGCAACCACGATTTTTCCATGGGGGCCTTCTTTACCCAAAAACTCAAGGCCTCTGTCTACCCTGAGCTATCAGAGGTGACGATAGACGGAAAAAAGTTCCTTTTGGGCCACGGCGATACGGTCTCGATGACAGCCGGATACAGGCTATGGAGGGCGTACTTGAGAAGTCCGCTCTGCAAGGTCATGTCAACGATAGCCACGCCGCCTGTCGTATGGGCCATCGCTGGCTCGCTCTCAAAAAAGAGCAGGAGAAAGGGCAAGTACCTTTCGGCGATAAACCACGTTGAGGCGGGGCTCCGCGAGTTTGCAAAAAAGAAGATAGGCGAGGGTTTCGACTGCGTCGTCCTCGGCCACTCTCACGCAGGCGGTGTCCATCTCGAAGGGGCAGGCAACAGAAAGGGCGTCTACGCAAACCCCGGGAGCTGGGCAGGCGAGAGGAGCTATCTTGTCTATGAAGACGGCTCTTTTTCTTTAAAGAAATGGAATCAAAATGGAAATACCCTATAAGCTCCTTACAGTGGAGGCCCTATCCGGATTAATAGAGG
>CAZDUP010000064.1:234-2698 GCA_964508625.1 uncultured Thermodesulfobacteriota bacterium | reverse complement strand
CGTTTACCGGGCTCATAGAGGAGTTCGTCACCAGGGAGGGCACTGACTACGGCCAGAGCGCCTATAGCCTTGAGCAGAAGGCCGCCCATGTCCGCCGTCAGCTCGAAGCAGGCAAGGCAGTTATCGTCTATGACGAGGCCGAGATGACCTGCAATATCGTGCCCAAGGTGTAGCCTTGACCGGGCCGCCGAGAGCGGCTAATTCTCCGCCGAAACTTTGGAGTAGACCTTGAAAGCGACCTGCCTGTAATATCTCTCCTTGTCGAAATCCTGTGCCCAGCCCCGCGAGAGGCTCAGAAATGCGCCGGAGAGCCCTCTTCGCGTCACGCTCTCATAGGAGTATTCTATGAATTCCTTCTCCGCTGAGAGAGGCTTTCTAAAGGAGACTGTTGACGAATAGATAATGGCGCAGTCCTGCTGGCAGAGCGGGTCAGCGGGCCTTCCGGTCATCTCGGTCTCTATCTCGACAAGGACGTCAGGGAGCGAGGAGACGGGCCTGAACATTGCTGCGTCCATGAACAGGCCGGTATTCTTGAAGGCCTCAAGCAGCACGCCGTCGTCAGCGCTGCTCTCAAGTACGCCGACTGTAATGGGCAGAGGCTTGCCTCCCCTGGGCTCCGGTGGGAGGCTCACTGCAGCGCATCCCGTGAGCGCAACGGCCAGCAGAAGAACGTAACCGATTCTCATCCTTTCCATCATTCCCTGCCTATTACTACGGTATCAGCTATCCTGTCGCCAAGCCTCGCGCCGCGCTCGTCCGTATAGACGAGCACCATCTCAAAGCCGATTACAAGAAGAGTAGCCGCAAGGAAGAGCGCCTTGCCCAGATACGGTATCCAGCCAACGATAAACCAGAACACCATCAGGAGTCCGAAGGGCGAGTTACGTATTATGGAGCGCCTGAAGTCGCAGGCCTCGCGAGTCTCCGCAGAGACGGCTTTGAGCCCGACGACCCTCTTGCCCAGGCTCTGCCCGCCCCTCAACCCATCAGAGATGAGGATATAGGTTATACCGGCAAGCGGCCCGATGAAGGTCGGGAAGGCGAAGAATGCGCCCATGACAAGGAAGTCTATGAACTTGGCAAGGAAACGCTCAAGCACGTCAGCCTTGGGCAAGGGCTCGGCGCTGCTCTCCATGTTCATGAACTCTTCCGTCATGTGGTCCCCTTAGTTTTCTTCTTCACGAGTAAACAGGATAAACGCCATCGACGGCCGCTTTGATGCGTCCCTCATGGCGAAATGGATGTTCTCGATCTGCCAGCCGTCGGGCGTTGCCTTATTGAGCTCCCTCTCGATCGTCTCGTCAGTGACTGTCGAGAGCTCAACTACCTTGTACTTTAACATATCAAGCTGAAATCGGGCTCTGGTATATCGCCCTTCCGGTAAAGAAGGGGCCCATCTTTTCAATATAGGTCGATGTCTGCTCGGTCTTTCTCATGACCTGCACAAGGGCTGAAAGAGGGTATAGCTCCTTGCCAACGAGGCCGATGAGGAAATCGTTGTCATTTCTATCGAGGCCATTGCAGATGAGCCTTACGTCATGTCCGAGGTCAGCCTTGCCGAACGCCCTGCCTATGACTCCGTGCTCCATGAGTATCCGGCCCTGGTCTTTCTGGGGGAGCTTCGCGAACTCGCCCCTTCTCCTCAAGGGATACCAGACAACCCACGGCCATTCCCTGTTCAGGACGACCCGCCTTGTCCTTTTGAGAAGCCAGTCCTCAAGGTCCTCTTCGTGGCCCATGCCGTATGTGCGGCCGAGCATCGACTGCTCATGTTTAAGCTCAAGGGAACTGAACTCGGGCCTCGAGAGCATATCGCGCACCGTGGTCACGAAGAAGCCCGGCTCCTGGCTCATTGTGACGAGCCCTACGCCCTTCGGGTCATGGATATCGAGGTAAAGCGCGGCCTCGATGCCTGTACTCTCAATCAATCTTATCAGAGGTTTAGCGTCAACGCATCCTGTAAATACATTGAGCTGGACAAAGAGCCTTTTGTCGAGCCTCTGGCGCCCTCCGTCCTTAAGCCCTCCTTTTTCGCTTACGTCTACAAGGGCCTCCAGGTCCATGCCAGCGGCCTTCGGCGCCTCTGTCTTTTCAGGTCCCGGGTGTCCCGGCCTGCCCGGGTGCCCATGCTTTTCCTTGCTGTCCATCGCTGGTCCTCCTCGCATATGCGGAATATAAAAATGCCGGCTCGCATAGGGCTGTCGAATCCCTTTACCAGCCGGCATCTTATTATATCGGACCCCGTATTTTTCTGCTTAACAGGCTGCTGAAAAAGTCCATCTGCTGCGTTGTCATCGTCGCTCGTCACTGCGGCGTACGGCAAAGAGTACGCCGCATTCCTCGCTCCTCGACGCCTTGCATATGGAGCTTTTTGAGCAGCCTGAAGACCGGAGTTAATTCAGCTTTTGAAGATACTACCTGAAGACCTTTTCCCCGCCGCCCTCTGAAGCCTTTTTGTCGTCGC
>CAZDUP010000064.1:0-224 GCA_964508625.1 uncultured Thermodesulfobacteriota bacterium | reverse complement strand
GCAAAGGCCCTTGCCCTGCATCCGCCGCAGACCTTCCTGAACTCGCAATAACCGCACCTGCCATTGTAGTCGTCCCAGTTCCTCATCTCCTGGAAGACCTTGGAGGTGTCCCATATGGTATGGAAGGGCTCCTTCCTTATGTCCCCACACTCTACGTCGAGGAAGCCGCATATCTGGACCTTGCCCGTGTTCGAGACAAAGGCAAAGGACTGTCCGCCCATGCA
>CAZDUP010000063.1:3454-9731 GCA_964508625.1 uncultured Thermodesulfobacteriota bacterium | reverse complement strand
CATCTTCGAGGGCATCAAGAAAGAGCGCTTCGTCGCCTTTGACAATCGGCCGCTCTCCATCCTTTGCGTCCCTGCTGCAGGGAGTGATGGAGAGAGCCGTTGCGACGTCAGCCGCGCTCTCGACGAGGGCCGCGCCTTCTTTTATGAGTTTGTTCGTACCGCTGCTCTTGTAAGACGTCGCCTGTCCAGGAACCGCGAATACGTCCCTGCCGTACTCCAGGGAGAGCCTCGCCGTCATGAGCGACCCGCTCCTCTGCGGCGCTTCCACCACGACCACCCCTAAGGAGAGTCCGCTTATTATCCGGTTCCTCCTGGGGAAATTGTGCTGAAGCGGCGGCGTGGAGAACGGGTACTCGGAGATGAGCACGCCCTTTTCAGCTATCTCGGCATAGAGCTTCTTCGACTCCCCGGGGTAGATGACGTCTATGCCCGTGCCGAGCACGGCCGCCGTAAAACCGTCTGCTGAAAGCGCTCCCCTGTGGGCCGCGGTATCGCAGCCCCTTGCCATTCCGCTTACAATGAGCGCGCCGTAGTACGCGAGATCCCTTCCGAGCGTCTCGGCCATCTTGAGGCCGTAATGGCTCGGGTGCCTCGTGCCCACTATGGCTACTGCCGGAAGCCCCTCCCGGTAAGCGTTGCCCTTCA
Organism: uncultured Thermodesulfobacteriota bacterium; assembly: GCA_964508625.1. Classification (GTDB taxonomy): domain Bacteria; phylum Desulfobacterota; class GWC2-55-46; order GWC2-55-46; family GWC2-55-46; genus UBA5799. The sequence goes on along the minus strand of CAZDUP010000063.1, from coordinate 9,086 downwards.
TGTAAAGGAGGCACGGCGGGTCAAAGGTCTTCCTTAAAAGGGACGGGTAGCCCGGGTCTTCGAACGGGACTATCCTCACGCCGTGTTTTTGCGCGGACTCGATTTCCTGCCCGACCCTGTCCCAGCAATCGAACTCGCGGACTGATTTCAGGAACGGCGCCGGGGCGCCTTCGAAGCCCTCGGCCCCGGCTGAGAATATCTCCTCAGGCCCGCCAAAGGTATCTAGGAGCGCGCCCGCGTTCATGCGCTCTATTCCCTTGAGCATGCTCAAGGCAAGCCAGTATTCAAGCCTCTTCCTGCCCAAGACAACTCCCCTTAAGGCCCAACTCCGCTTCGCTTGTTGACGGGATGCTTTTGAAGACAGACGGGGGGAACGGCTGAAGCCGTTCCCCCCGGAGAAATATACGGAACCTATTCGGTACGGAGCGTGGAGACCCTGTCGCCCCAGACGATTGAATTCAAGCTCTTCACCACGATGCCTGTCGAGGTCGCCTCGCCGGTCTCGAGCACCACGAAGGTGCCGAGCTCCACAGGGGGCATCTCTACCTTCTTCTTCGGGTCCATGGGGTCAGCCGCCTTCTTCACCGGCCTGAATATGCGCATCATGTTGCCTGACCTGAGGCCGTCCTTCGAGCCCCTGTCTATGTAGACGATATCACCGGCCGAGATATTCTCCTTTGACTCGAGCGCGGTCACGATGACGCCGGTCACGTCCGCCTCTGTCTCGGATATCTCCACCTCGGTCACCGGCTCGCTCCAGGGCTTGAGCCTTGCGCCGGGCGGTATCTCCTTGAAGGACTTCTCCACGGCGCCTTCAGCAGTCCCGTCAGCCTTAGTCACCTTCAGCGACCCGAGCACATCGACCTCATAGCCAAGCTTCTTTTTCGTATCCGGGTGCTTGATCATCTTCCTGGTCACGTAAACGTGATAACGTTCTCCTACAGCCGGGGCAGAACCATCCTTGAAGGACAGCACCACCTGGTCCCCCTTGGCTATGAAGAGCTTATCGTCTATGGGAGCAACGATCACGCCGCTGCCATCGAATTCCTTCATCGAGACAAATCCGCTCCTCACTATGGCCTGGTCATTGACAACCGGCCCTTTGGGAGCAGCCGGGGCCTCTGCCTCCACCGCAGCGGCCGGCTCTTCGCCATCCGGCACGAGCACAACGGTATTGTCTTCTCCGCCCTCCACAGGCACCTTCTTGAGGGCGTCAGCCTTTGCGTCACCATCGAGAATTTCTATGCCGTCGGGCGTTATCTTTACGACGTTACCTGGGTATATGAGATGCGGGTTCTTTATATACGGGTTTAGCTTCCATACGCCCGGCCATTTGAACGGGTTGCTCAGATACTTTTCCGTGATGTCCCAGAGCGTGTCCCTGGGCACTATCTTGTGATAGATGGCCTCCTCTGCCGGGGCGGCCTGCGTATCCGGGGCGGCCTGCGTATCCGGGGCAGCATCTTCGGCAACGGCATAGGACGGGCCGAGGAGCAGAGCCACTGCACAGACTGCAAAGAACCTTTTCTGGGTCATCTTGACCTACCTTTCGCCTTTTAGACCATCAACTGCGCCTCTGGCCTTTGAGGCGGCCCCTGAGGAGGGATACTTCGAAAGCAGCCTCTCGAAATACTCCCTTGCCTTCCCGGGCCTGTTCATCTCAATGTTTGAAAACCCCGCCTTAAGGAGCGCGTCCGGGGTCTTGTTCTCTTCGGGGTATTTATCGGCAGTTTCCGCGAACTTCTCAAGGGCTTTTTCAAAGTCTTTTTCAGTGTAGTAGGCCTCGCCTATCCAGTAGAGCGCGTTGTCAGAGAGGCTGTGCCTCGGATATGCCTTGAGAAAGGCCGCGAAGGAGTCCCTGGCTTCGGCGTACCTCCCGGCCATGAAGAGGTCCTGCCCCTTGTTGTACATCTCCTGGGCAGGGATCATGGTCTCCTTTGTAGTGTGCGACCTCTGCATTGGGCCAGGGTTGTACTTAAGGGCCGGCTCGTCGGCGAGCGCCAGCACCTTGAGCCCCTCTGGCGGCGCTGCAGGCACAGCCTGGGCTACGAGCTTCTCGATCTCGGCCCTTGACGCCTCGGTCTTCTCATGCAGGAGCGTAAGCCTGTTACCGAGGTCGTCTATGCGCGAGTTCGCGTTTCCGAGCGAGGCCTTGAGGTCAGCCACCTGTGTATTGAGCTGGTCTATTGCCTTCTGCTGCTCCTTCATCCCCGCGCATCCGGTGAGGGCAACAGCCGTACAGAGGAATATCAATGTTTTAACCTTCATTTTCGGAAAATTAATCCCCTTCCCTGTTTTTGTCAAGATAAAATTTAAAAAACGCCAGGGCGGGTCCGGGCCTTTATACCCGAATTTACCCCCGCTTGCTCTCCCAGTCAGTGACCCGAATCACCCCGCGGCTGCTGAAAAGGCCCATCTGCTTCGTTGTCTTCGTCGCTCCTCGCTCCTCGACGCCTCGCATCTGGACCTTTTTGAGCAGCCTCAAACACCGGCATCAAGCACCACTTAACATCGCCTCTATCCTCTTGCCGAGCGCTATCTTGCCCTCGCCGGTCACGGCGGAGAAGAGCACCGGGCTCTCAAAGGGTATCTCCTTTTTGATCTTCGTCATCCTCGATGAGAGCTGGTTTTTCGAGAGCTTGTCTGTCTTGGTGAAGACGACTGTCCGTGCTATCGCGTGGCTGTCGAGCCACGAGAGCACGCCTGCCTCTTCCTCGCCCACGTCCCTCCTCGGGTCGAGTATGAGGAGCGCGCCCCTTATGCTCTCTCTTTTTTTGAAGAACTCCTCTGTCATCTGCTCCCACGACCTGCGCTCCTCTTTCGAGACCTTGGCGTAACCGAAGCCCGGCAGGTCCACAATATAGAAGCTGCCGTTTATCAGGTAAAAGTTCATGGTGCGGGTCTTGCCAGGCTGGGAGCTGGTCTTGGCAAGCCCCTTTCTGTTGACGAGCGCGTTTATGAGGGACGACTTGCCGACGTTGGATCTGCCTATGAGGACGACCTCCGGGATGCCTGCTGCCGGGCACTGCGCGAGCTTAACCGCGCTCGCGATATACTGGGCCGAGCTTATCTTCATGCCTCTTTTCTTTCCATGCCCTGACCCTTCTTTCTCGCTACGCAGGCGTACTGCATGTATTTCATGTCGTCCAAAAGGTTAAAGAGGAGTACGTTCAGGACGGAAAGCTTCCAGAGATTCCTCTTTCCCTTGAGGCCCTTGATGTACACCACCTCGTAGCCGCTCTTCTCGAACATGTCCTTCATGGTGCTGCAGGTGAAAAACCTCAGATGGGTCCTGTCCATGAGGCCTGCGTCCGTATATTCCCATTTCTTCCTGAAGACGAGGTCCCTCATGTTCCTGTAGAAACGGACGTTGGGTATCGAGGCCACCACGTACCCCTCATCCTTGAGGCTGTCCCTCAGCCTGGCGAGCGCTTGCCACGGGTTCTGGAGGTGTTCGAGCACGTCATTGAAGACGATGCAGTCGAAGTATCCCCTGGGCAGCGGCAGTTCGCCGCTCTCGATATTTCCGACAAGGACCCTGTCAAGGACCTCTTCGGCCTTTCTGCCAGCCTCTTTCGAGACCTCAATGCCCCATACCTCTGCCTGGAACCTTGTCTTCACGGCCTGCCCGAAGCTGCCTGCGCCGCAGCCTACGTCAAGGACTTTCCTGACGCCTGCCGGAATGTGCTCGAGCATCTCCGGCCTGGCGTGGAGGTAATAATCAGCCGGGTTTTCTTTTTTGCCGCCCAATATGATTCTTTCCAACGGAATATTATTATGCAACGATGCAGATCGAAAGGCGGGAGGCCGCCTTCGTCAGGTAACCGAGATGATCTCCTCGTATGTGGTCACGCCCTGGAGCATCTTCCTGATGGCAGACTCTCTCAGGGTAGACATCCCGTCCTCACGCGCTGCCTTGAATATGACGCCTATGTCGCTGGTCTTTGTGACGACTGATTTCATCTTTTCGGTGAAGTCCAGTATCTCGAATACGCCTGCCCTGCCCCTGTAGCCAGTGCCCCTGCACTCTGCGCAGCCCTCGCCGTAGGAGACCTTGTACTCTCTTTCCTTCAATCTCAGGTTCTGCACCTCCTCTGCCATGAGAACACGCTCCTTGCGGCAGTGGACGCAGATCTTCCTGACGAGCCTCTGTGCTATTATGCCTGCTACCGTAGAGTTTATGAGAAACGGCGGCACGCCGAGGTCGGCAAGCCTCGTGATGGTCGAGGGCGCGTCGTTTGTATGCAGGGTCGAGAATACCAGGTGCCCTGTGAGGGCGGCCTGCACAGCGTTCTCGGCAGTGTCCTTGTCCCTTATCTCTCCGACCATTATGATGTCCGGGTCCTGCCTCAGTATTGTGCGCAGACTCCCGGCAAAGTCCACCCCTATCTGAGGCTGCACGCCGACCTGGTTGAACTCCTCGACTATCATCTCTATGGGGTCTTCTATGGTGACTATGTTGACCTCAGGCGACGAGAGCGATTTCAGGGCCGAATAGAGCGTCGTTGTCTTTCCCGAGCCCGTGGGGCCTGTAACGAGCACTATGCCATTGGTCTTTTTCAAAAACGAGCTGAATATCTCGAGTTCCTTTGGCGTGAAGCCCAGCGCCGATATGTCCTGGAAGAGTAGCTCCGGGTCGAATATCCTTATGACGACCTTCTCGCCGAAGGCAGTCGGGAGCGTCGAAACACGCAGCTCTATCTCCCTGTCCTTGAACGACGTCTTTATCCTGCCGTCCTGCGGCTTCCTCTTCTCGGCTATGTCCATCCTCGAGAGCATCTTTATGCGGGACACGACCGACGGATGGACGGCCTTTGGCACTGTATGTATATAATGGAGGACCCCGTCAATGCGGAGCCTCACGAGAGACCTGTCGCGCTTGGGCTCTATGTGTATGTCGCTCGCCCTCTGGTCATAGGCGTAATGAAGGAGGTACTCGACCGCGTTTACTATGTGCTGGTCAGTGGCGTCGAGCTCGACCGCGCCCTTTAGCCTCACGTACTGCTCGAGGTTGCCGAGGTCGCCCATTGACTGAGATTCCTTCTCAGCCGCGCCAACAGAGTACCTGAAACCGTAGAACTCCCTTACTATCTTCAGGATGTCGGTCTTGGAGCTCAATACCAGGTCGAGCTTCATCCTGAGCGTGCTCTTGAGGCTTTCGACAGCTTCGAGGTTGAAGGGGTCGGCAACGGCGAGGGTTATGATCCCGCCCTTCTCCTCTATCGGGACGATGAGGTGCCTCTGCGCGAACGGCCTCGGTATGTGGGAGGTGACCGTGTCGAGGTTGAGCTTTAAGGGGTCTATCTTCCTGTATGGCAGACCGACCTCAGAGGCGAGCGCCTCTGTGATGACGTCTTCGGTGAGGTACTTCTCTCCTCCGGGGATCTTGAGCTCGAATGAGGATATGACCTCCGCAGGGGAAACGGCCTCGGATATGGTCTGAAGACGGCGTGAGGAGTAGAACGAGTCCTGGGACTTTCTGAGCCTCGCCCTCTGGGACTCGCCTTTTATGGCTATCTCCTTTTCACCGGCTTCTGTAAGGAGCTTCTTTTTTTTCAACACCCCTGCCACGAACTCGAGCGTAAGGGTCTTCTTCTCAGTCATTCCTCATCATCCCCATACTTTCTTTTTT
>CAZDUP010000063.1:365-3444 GCA_964508625.1 uncultured Thermodesulfobacteriota bacterium | reverse complement strand
AAAGAAAGTATGCAAAGAAAAACCAATTAAAAAAAAGACTATTGTTCTCCTTCTCCACTACTCTTTTCGGCAGGCTGGAATTTTTCTTTATATTTAAGGGTTTCGATGAGCTCCGAGAGGAGCCGGTTGGTCCGCTCCTGTTCTTCAATGGACCTTCTCATAAGGCCCTTTACGCCGAATACTGAAAATGGCATGGCTATCCAGAGGACGAGGATGACGCCTATGGAGATGAGTATGAAGATGAAGAAGGCGATTGCTATGGCGAGGCGTGAATCTATTGGAAAGTCCATTTCTCTCCTTTAATAGCTGCTGAAAAAGGCCCATCTGCTTTGTTGTCTCGTCGCTCGTCATTGCGGCGTACGGCAAAGAGTACGCCTCATTCCTCGCTCCCCGGTTGAACCGGGGCCTCGCACCTGGACCTTTTTGAGCAGCCTTAAGGCTTCCAGTCCGCTATTATGATCTCCGTCACTCTATCCCATTTCACGGCCATCTGCTCGGCCTTTCGCATGTCCTTAAGGCTCACCTCTCCTGCCTTGAGCTCGTTATCCCCGAGTATCACGACAAAATCGGCCCCAAGCCTGTCAGCCTTTTTCATCCTGTTCTTGAGGGCTGTGCCGGAGTAGTCCACGAATACCCTCGCGCCTTCCGCCCTCCAGTCCCTGACGAGCTCAATACCCTTCTTCTCAGCCTCTTCGCCCATTGCGATAAAGACAGTAAGGGGCTCCTTTGTCAGCCTTCCTTTCATGAGGAGCGCAAGCCTCTCCATGCCTATAGCAAAGCCGAAGCAGGGTGTAGCCGGGCCGCCGAGCTCGGTTACGAGGTTGTCGTACCTGCCGCCAGCGGCAACCGCGTTCTGAGAGCCGAGGCCGGTATCGGCTGTTATCTCGAATGTCGTCCTGGTGTAGTAGTCGAGCCCCCTGACCATGCGGGGGTTCACTGTGGGCTCGATGCCGGAGAGCCTCAGGTAGTATTTTACCCTATCGAAGTGGTCCCTGCACGGGCCACAGAGAGAATCGAGTATCGAGGGCGCGTTCCTTGTCGCCTCAATGCAGCCCGGAGACTTGCAGTCCAGAGCCCTCAAGGGGTTCGTGTCGATCCTCCTCAGGCAGTTCTCGCAGAGGTCGCCCGTCTTTTCCTTGAGGTAATTATAGAGCTTCTCCTTGTACCCCGGCCTGCATACCGGGTCTCCGAGCGAGTTTATCTGCAGGGCTGCTCCCTCGACCTTGAGTGAGCCGAATAGCTCCATGAGCATGGAGAGGGTCTCGGCGTCTGCGCCCGGGGTGTCATCCCCAAGTACCTCTGCCCCTATCTGGTAGAACTGGCGGTACCTGCCCTTCTGCGGCCGCTCGTAGCGGAACATGGGGCCAGTGTAGTAGAGCTTTGTCACTGGCGCGGTATAGAGCTTGTGCTCTATGTAGGCGCGCACAGCCGGGGCAGTGCCTTCAGGCCTCAGTGTGATGGCATCTCCGTGGCGGTCCGCAAAGGTGTACATCTCCTTTTCGACTATGTCGGTCGTCTCGCCAATGGAGCGCAAAAAGAGCTCCGTCTTCTCGACTATCGGGAGCTTTATCTCCGAAAAGCCGTACCTCCGGAAGGTCCGGTAGGCCGTCTCCTCTATGAGCCTCCAGAGCTCGGTATCCCCGGGCAGTACGTCGTTGAAGCCCCTTATCGCGGTGATCATGTGATGAACGCCTTTCGCTGTCTTATGAAGACATCGGCTTTTTTAACATATCCTCTTTGTTTATGCAAGGTTAGCAAACCCGGCCTCCTTGACACATGGCCGCTGTTAAGTTATCTTCTTCTATGGCCTTTCCGGCCCCCAACCCCTCGCGGAGGTGCTTCATGCAACGAGAAAAGACCCTCGAATCCATAGACGTCCTGCTGCATGAAAGACGGCTCTTCGAGCCACCGGCTTCCTTCCAGGGGGCCCACATAAATGGCAAATCCGAGTACGAGAGGCTCTACAGGGAATCGGTAAGCGACCCGGACGGCTTCTGGGGCCGAATGGCGGATATACTCGACTGGACGAAAAAATGGGACAAGGTCTCTGAGTGGGACTTCCACAAGCCATCCATAAAATGGTACCTGAACGCCAGGCTCAATGCATCATACAACTGCATTGACAGGCACCTTTTGACATGGCGGAGGAACAAGGCCGCCATCATCTGGGAGGGCGACGACGGCTCATACAGGACGCTCACCTATCAGCAGCTCTCAAACGAGGTCAACCGCTTTGCCAACGTTCTGAAGAGCAAGGGCATAAAAAAAGGCGACAGGGTTACCATCTACCTGCCCATGATACCGGAGCTTGCGATATCAGTGCTCGCCTGCGCCCGCATAGGCGCCATACACAGCGTTGTATTCGGCGGCTTCAGCCCCTCTTCTCTCCGAGATAGGATTCTGGATTCAGCCTCCCGGCTCGTAGTCACCTCTGACGAAGGCATAAGGGGCGGCAGGGCCATACCCATGAAGGCCAACTCAGACGCGGCGCTCACTGAGTGCCCCGGCGTGGAGCGGGTCATTGTGGTAAAAAGGACCGGCGCGGCGGTACCCATGAAAGAGGGGCGCGACAGCTGGTGGCACGACGAGGTCTCGAGGCCCGGCATAACCGGCAGCTGTGCGCCAGAGGAGATGGACGCAGAGGACCCGCTATTTATCCTCTACACGAGCGGCTCCACGGGCAAGCCAAAAGGGGTGCTGCACACCACGGGCGGCTACCTCGTCTTCTCTGCCCTCACCTTCAAATGGATATTCGACTACAGGGAAGAGGACATCCACTTCTGCACTGCCGACATAGGCTGGGTAACGGGCCACAGCTATATCCTCTACGGCCCGCTCGCCTGCGGCGCGACATCGCTCATGTTCGAGGGCATACCGACCTGGCCTGACCCGGGCAGGTTCTGGCAGATAGTCGAGAAGCACAGGGTCAACATATTCTACACGGCCCCCACTGCCATAAGGGCGCTCATGAGGAGCGGCACCGAGTGGATAGACAGACACGACCTCTCGAGCCTGCGGGTCCTCGGCTCTGTGGGGGAGCCCATAAACCCCGAGGCGTGGATCTGGTACCACAACCACG
>CAZDUP010000063.1:0-355 GCA_964508625.1 uncultured Thermodesulfobacteriota bacterium | reverse complement strand
CGTCGGCAAAGGCCAGCTCCCCATAGTAGACACATGGTGGCAGACAGAGACCGGCGGCATACTCATATCCCCTCTGCCCGGCGCGACCACCCTGAAGCCCGGCTCAGCCACGAGGCCATTCTTCGGCATCCTGCCTAAGATATTGAAGGAGGACGGCAGGGAGGCTGCCGTAAACGAAGGCGGCTACCTCGTCATCGAGAAGCCCTGGCCCGGTATACTCCGAGGCACATACGGCGACCCTGAGAACACCCGTATAAAAGAGGTCTACTTCAGCCGCTTCCCCGGCTATTACATGAGCGGGGACGGGGCAAGGGTGGATGAGGACGGGGATTTCTGGCTCATGGGCAGGATAGAC
>CAZDUP010000062.1:0-9894 GCA_964508625.1 uncultured Thermodesulfobacteriota bacterium | reverse complement strand
ATGTACGATTCGTCGTCCGACGGCTTCATCTCTGGCGACGAGGACCCTGGCTGCATAAGCGTTCTCAGGGCGGGCAGGTCATGAACGGCTTTGAGGTAGTGCGGTCGGTAACGGACAATATCGAAGAGACGCTCCGGGGCCTGGGCTTTAAATTCACGAAGAAGGCGCTTGAGGGAGAAGACTCAATACCAGCGGGGTTGCTGCCCCTGGCAAGGATATTCTACCTGGGAGAGCGGTTCGAGGAGAGCTTCGGAGAAAGGCCGCTCCACGGCGAGGCTGGCTTTCTCATAAAAGTGAGCTTCGCTGCAAGAGAGAGCTTTCAGCTCGTCATGGAGCAGCAGAGGGCCGCGCATCAGATAAGGGAGGCCCTCACGGTAGATGCCATCAATTCGGGCCCGCTCTCGGAGACGAAAAACGTAAGCAGGGTCGCAATCGAGGAATGCGCTGTAAGAAACAGGGGCGGCATGCCTGAGCTCGAGATGAAGGCAGCCGTAAGATACAGGGAGGGCTGAGGCCCTCAGGAGGATTAGCAAGGCAAGGAACGTCTTATATGCGGCGCTTGGGGAAGAGGCACAGAGGGGTGTGAAGGAATCATCAGCCGTCGGCTTCATCCCTCTTCTCAACCCGGCAATACCCAGGACAGAGTTCGAGGAGCGCGATAGAAGGGAGTTCAGGGGAGAGGAGGCTGCGCTGGGCTTGAGCTCGATAACAAGGGCCTCGCAGAGGTGGAGCGCCTCGATCGAAACATCCTTCTACACGGAGTCCGGGTCTGCAAAGGGGCTCATTGGCACGCTCCTCAAGCACTTTTTCGGCAGATGCTCGACAGGGCAGAACGGCGCCACTGGCCAGTACCATCATATGTTCTACCCTGTGGCGGACCCGTTTGCCGATGACTGCCTGGGAGAGAAGGCCCTGACGCTGAACCTCAATATCAATGAAGGAGCTCTTGTCAGAAACTGGCCTTACGCGGGCGCCAGGGTAAAGAGCCTCGCCTTCGAGCAGGAGGCAGGCCACCCGTTGAAGCTCACGGCAGGGCTAATTGGCCAGAAGAGGGACGATTCAGCCGCGGAGATCGGAAGCCCTGTCTTCGCGCCTGAGAACCTGAGGTGCGACTACAACAACCTATCCATTTATTCGGGAGCTATAACAAGGACCGGCTCTGCACCTGATTTCACGGCCTTCTCTGCCTCGGGGGCAACGGCGATCAGGCCCGACAAGGTATCGATCAAGATGGAAAACGGCATGGAAGATACGCTGAGGCTCTCGGGCGTCGAATACCCGGACAGGACGCGGAGTGGCCTTTTTAAAGTCATTGCAGAGATGATCATAGACTGGGAAGACCCGTCCAACGGCTTCTCATCAATAGGCGAATTCAGGGACTGGCTTTCCGGCGCGGGCGAGACAAACCTCTTCTTTCGCTGGGACACGGGCACGCAGGCAGGGTCTGGAGAGAATCACAGCCTCTCCATAGACCTGCCCCGGCTTTACAGGAAGGGCGGCGAGCCTGATTACAAGATGGACAAGGACCCGATGATCACGTTGAAGTACGAAGCACTCTATGACGCATCCGCGGCCAAGTACATTACCGGGGTAATGCTCGTGAATACCGCTGAAGCAGTCTGAAAAAGGAGAGGCCTGATGGCGATAGTGAGCTTCGATAAAGAGAGCTTGATAGACTACATACCCGAGTACGGAGGGAACAGGGAGAGCCTGGACCCGTGCATAGTGAGCTTGAAGTTCGTGCCTTACTCCCGGGTGCAGGAGTATTCGAGGCTTCTGGCGGCGAGGACCAGGGGCATTGCGGACCAGGCCAGGACAGCGGAGCTTGCGCACCAGGTGCAGCGAAAGCAGTTCGTTGAAAATGTTGAAGGCATACACGGCTACTACGTCGGCGAGATGAGGGTCACCGACCCCGGCGAGTTCTACGATACCGCAGATACCGACCTTGTCATCGAGGTCATACGGGCGATGGAGTCGAACTCGAGGCTTACCGAGGGACAGAGAAAAAACTGACTGCGGGCTTCCGCTGGGCCTTCAGGGCCGCGCGCGGAAGCCCCTTCCAATGCTCGACCTGCACAGAAGATGACAAAGATGCGAGGAACTGCTCAAACTTCAAGGGCCTCTCTGACGAAGCAAGGGTGCTGAACGGGTACACGCCTGAGATAACGGCTGAGCTCGCAATAAAAGTATGCCGCAAGGTCGCGGCATTTGGTGATGTAAGGCTCTACGAGTGCCCGGAGAGCTGTTTCGATGAGGAGACAATGGGCATAATAGGCCTTGTATTCATGCTCGAAGGCTCGGGACGCCTCTTCCACGAAGGCGGGATAGCCGGCCAGCCCTGCTGGCTTGTCGAGGCCATGCAGATATTCAACGTTGAAAGGGCGCGGTTGGCCGAAGAAGGGAATGGCTGATGGACGAGATGCGAATTACGAAGGAAGGGTATTCGGGCTCATTCGAATCTCTGATAAGGACCAGGACAGCTTTGGACGAGGTAACCTCGAGCCTGGAGAGGCTCCAGTCTTCCAGAGGGATCGAGAGGTTCGCCTCATCTGCGGGCACGCATATCTCAGGCGTGAGCAAGGCCTTCAGCGAGCTCAAAAAGTCAATCGAGGGCATGCCGGAATCCGGACTCTTCGGAAATGAAAGGGATGGCGAGACAGCCGGCATAACGAGGCTCAAAGAGGAGAACAGGCTCTACATCGAGGAGAAGGCCCGGCTTGCCGTGGAGGAGAGGTCCCTTACAAGAAATCACCTTGTCCAGACCGAGGAGATGGAAAGGCTCTCCTGGGCAACAAGGCTCGCCTGTGCGCAGTCAGCATCGGCGATGCTCTCGAACACCATGCAGAACCTCTTCATAGCGACCGGAAGCAAGCACCGGTCGATGTTCGAGGCCATGAAGGCCTTTGCCATAGCCGAGACTCTCATACAGACCTACAGGGCGGCGATGGGCGCCTACGCCGCGCTCGCGCCGATACCCGTTGTGGGCCCTGCCCTCGGAGCGGCTGCTGCCACTGCCGCCATAGCGGCGGGTCTTGCGAGGGTGGAGCAGATAAGGAGCACTGACCCAAAAGGAGCGACATCTTCGATCAGCGCAGGTGGCAGGGCAAACCCGCAGTACTCGGGCGGCTCGCCCGGGGCATACCCGGTGCCTACAAGGCTCGAGAACGAAGGGCCGACCCAGGTCATAACCATACAGATCAATAACCCTCTATCAGAGCAGAACTGGCAGAAGATAGTCGAGGACAACATAGTGCCGGCTATCAGAGAGGCAGGCGAAAGGAACGTCTCTCTCAGGATCAGGGGCATGGAAGGATAGGTGACCGATGTCTGGCTGGGCAAAGATAAAATTTTTCTGGAAGCATATGCTGGGGGAAGCAGGGTCGAGCCTTTCTGCGAGCTCGGTCCGCTCCGGTTTTGAGGTTTCCAACGTCCATAATATGATGGAGACGGATATGTGGATCGCTCTTACGGCCGCCGGTCCCCATTACATCTCATACGACGCCGGAGAGGGAAGGTCCAAGGCAGCAGATTACCTGGCGATATCAGGACATAACCTCTCAAGCCTCGGAGCCCTCGTCTCTCTTCAGTATTCAGTCGACGGCCAGGGCTATATCGATGCCTTCCCCCCGTTCACCCCGGCGCTGGACAGCTCCTTTGTGAAGGAGTTCGCCAATCCTGGAGCCTTCAGGTTCTGGAGGCTCAGGATAGACAACACCCCTTCCGAGCCTTATCTCACTATATGCATCTGGGGAGAGGCAACTGAGCTTGACTACGCTACGGCATCATTTGACCCGCATGAGCAGGAAGTCAGATCGAGCGTGAACCTGAGCCAGGGCGGATACCTGGCCGGCGCACACGCGCATTATACCGAAAGGTCCCTCTCGTTCAGGATAGAGGACGCCGACGAGGCGCTCTATGAAAAGATAAGCGAGTGGCGGGAGGGCAGCGGCCTCAAGAATTTTTTCGTGATGTGGGAGCCGTCGGGGCATCCTGAAGAGGTCTATCTAATGAGGCCTGAGCCGAGGTTCGCAAACCCTTTCAAGGCAGGCGGCTCCCGCAGGGACATCTTCATCAACCTCAAGGGCAGGAAGGAATAAGCGAGATGGCGGACGAACGCATCCAGTACAACGAGGAGATGGTCGGAGCAGGCCATCCTGCAAAGGCAGATACGCTCAACAGGCTTGCGCTTATCGAGCATAATACCGACGGCACTCACGACAGGATCACAAAAATAAAGGACCCCTGGGTGGATGCAAGGGCGTTCGGCGCTCTCGGCGACGGCGTGACCGACGATACGGCGGCCATCCAGGCGGCTGTGGATTACGCGGCCAGCCTGCCCGTGCCCGGAACGGTCGACTTCGGCGGAAGGCCGTATCTCTGCACGGAAGTCGTCATGAAGCCCGGCCTGACCTTGCGCAACGGGCAGTTAAACGGCTCAGTCAGAATCGGCGACCCTGCCGGGGCAAGGGTGGATTTCAAAAACCCTACGATAGAAAACATCAGGTTTCACAGGCCGAGCCTTTCAGCCGGGACCTATGGCATCAAAATAGCCAATGCCCATTACTTCGGGACGATCAGAAACTGCAAGTTCGAGAATATCGATATGGCCATCTGGCAGCCTCAGCTCGCAGTCTCTTACTCGCAGAACTCCCACAGGGGCGTCATTGCCGGCAACTTCTACTCCAACGTAAACTATTTCATCAAGGGCGAGAAGCCGACAGCCGCCACGTTCGGGTTCGCTGATATCACCGTCTCTGAAAATGTAGGCGTAGCAAGGATCACTCACGTCATGCTCGAAGGCATAGACGGCGCGGTAATCACGAACAATACTTTTTTCCCCTATCACACAGCGGCCAACAGCGAGCAATCCTATGGCGTCTTTGTCGACTACGGCGGCTGGTTGATTATCTCAAACAACCAGATATTCCAGCCCGGATATGAAGGGATCTACCTGTCCCGCTGTTGCTCAGCAACGGTCACTGGCAACAACATCGCCTGGGCAGGTTCGCGGGCGGCGCGCTCCGGCATCAAGTTCGCGGACGGCGATTTTAACGGGAATGTCTATGTGCTTTCAGCAGTCACGGGCAATCATATTTCGTTCGCCACGCGTCACAGCATAGAAATATCCGGCAACTGCGGCTATATCACCATCTCCGGCAATATAACGAGAGCCGAGGGTTCGACGCAGCATTACTACGGCTCGGAAAATCTCAGCTCCATGACGCACTACGGCATAGGGTCCGAAGCCACGACCACTGATATAACCGCGGTCGGGAATCAGACATCGTCCGCGCTTAACAGCATCCTCGGGACGCGCGCGTACTACGCCAATAACTTCGACAATGCCGCAAATGCTCAGGCCCGGGTCAGGGTGGCGGCAGCGACCGGGACCGAGACGAGCATGGATGTCAGAGGCTGCGAGAGCATAAACCTCAATCAGTCAGCGCCCACGTCGATAACCGCGTTCAACAACGGCTATGAGGGGCAGACGATCTACCTGACTGCGTTTAACTCAAATTCGACGATTGCGCACAACTCCAGCATCAAACTGGCATCCGGGTCGAATACGAATATCGCGCAGTATAAGACAATGATGCTGAGGCTTACTGCTGGCGTTTGGTATCAGGTGTAGATGACCGGGGCTGCTTTGGTCCATGGAACGCTTGAATTGAAGATTCGCGAGGCTTGAATGGGCATTGATCTAAGCGAAAGGTTTTTGCAGGAGCTCAGGCGTGGAGTGAATAAGCCCAACGTCATTCTCGAGCTCGGTCTCGACGGCGAGGCGGCCAGGTTCGGGTACCACGGGAGGAACGCCATTCCGGTCACACGCTTTACTGCCAACGGCGGCTTTACCGCAGCCGGAGTCCTCTTTGCCGTTGGAAGTGACGAGCTCCCCGGCGTGGCTGCCGCATTGAAGTCGATCTCCTCGCTCCAGAACAGGATAGACCCGAAATCCGGATATTCCACGAGAGGGCAGCTTACTGCCGTCATCGCCGGCAGGGAGAACTTCATATCCCTCATCGCCGGAGAACGCCTCAAGAACAGGCGCGCGGTCCGCAAGGACGGCTTTATCGCGCCGGGCTTCAGCTACCTGGATTATGCGGACACCTTCACAGGCAAGATACTGGACTGGTCCAGGAAAGGCGACGACCTGACTATTGTAATAGCCGACGACCTCAAGGAGGCATCGGCCAAGATTCCCGAGGAGAACGCCTCAAAGACCCAGTATATAGATTACATGGGCATGAACCCGGTTGACATATTGACCGACATCCTGCTTGAAAAGCTTGCAATAGACCCGTCCATGGTAGACCTGAGCGGCTTTGACGCAGAGCGCGATATGTGGCTCTCGGGCTGGCAGTTCGGCAGGGTGCTCACAGAGCCCAGGGAGGCGGACCAGTACCTCAACGAGCTTCAGGTCGAGACCAACTCCTATATCGTGCATGACGGAGAGAAGATAACTTTCAAAATGTTCGCTCCCCCGGCGCCGTCGCAGAGCGTCGAGGAATGGACGGACAGGAATATCCTCGATGGGTCATTGTGCATCAAGGCCGGTTGCAGGGAGAACTTCTATAACCGCATCGTCGTCTATTTCGATTACGACGAGTCGGGCGGCGACAGGGAAGAGAGCTATGAGTCCGCCGTCATCGCCGTAGACGCCGCTTCCCAGGACGCCTCTGAATGGAACGAGACGAGCACCAGGGTCGTGAAGAGCAGGTGGATGCGTTCTCTGGGCTTCTCGCAGTCGGCGAACATAAGCGGCGTGAAGGCATATCACGTCTCCAGGGCCAACGGCGTAGGCACAGGCACGCTCTCATTCGACGTCGCTGCCGCTGTTCTCAGGTGGGCTGCGCCGGGCGGCGCGTTCGGCGAACCCGTCAGCGTTACTAGAGACGGACGGTTCCAGGTCTTCGACGCGGACAGCAACAGGTACATAAGGGTCATCGTCACGGTCCCGGAGCTCCCTTCGGCAAATGCCGTCGATACGGTCTTGATCACGAACATGAGGGGCGACACCTGTGCGTCTGCGCTCGCCTCCAAGCTCTTGAACCGCTTCAGGGATCCGGCCGCTACGGTGAGCTTTGATATAGACATGAACGACATGACCTTTGGCAACAGGTTCATAAAGCCCGCTGACCTTAAGGACCTCTCGACGAGCGAGGCCTCCACGTTCGGAAACGAAAGCTGGTCCGCAAGGAGGATTTTACTCACAAGCGTGAGGCCTGACTTCTCCACGCACAGGGTCTCTATCGAGGCCATAGAGACGAAGATGTTCAGGAGATACGCATTCATCGCCCCGGCCGGACATCCGGATTACCATTCTGCGTCAACAGGGCAGAGGGCCTACGGCTTCGTTGGCAACGCCGGGAATACGCTTGAAGGCCAGGACGGATACTATATCTGGTAAGGAGAGAAGATGGCAGAGCCGACATACCAGTGGAACGGAATAACGGCGTCGCAGACTGATGCGGAAAGCCCCATAGACACGGCCCTCATGGAAGGCATCAGGCAGAACCTCGAACACCTGAGGGAATGGCTGGGAGAGAGCTTCACCCCGGCGAAAGACCACGATCACGACGGCATAAACAGCAAGAGCGTCCTGCTGGCAGACTCGGTAGTGACGGTCGCCAAGCTCAACCTTGCGCGCGGGAGCTTCAGCGCCTCTGTCGGCGGGGATTTCCATATAGCCTTGAGCAGGTACTCTCACATGCCATGCCTCTACAAGCAGGGGGGGGTCTACTGGATACAGCTGCTGCTTCAGTCGCAACAGCGCACGAACGCCTCCCCGGAGGTCTACGAGGCGCTGGTGAGGGCGCAGCCGAACTGCTCCGAGACCTACTATGTCTACTGGGACTATCACGTCAACTGAGGAGAATGGATATGTACGCAGAAGTGCTCTATGATTCTTACGGCAATATAAAGGCATGCTATTGCGTTGATACGCTGCCCGTTGAGCCATCCGCCCCTGTGCTCAGGTTCTCCGGCGTGCCGGAAGGACTCAGCCACGCGAGGCTCAATATCGATACTGCCGCTGCGATGGAGATAGAGGCCGCCTGCACTCCTCACGCGGAACTCAATGAAGCCGGGGAGCCAGTGATAGTGAGCGCCGACAGGGCTGGGTACATCATGGAGACGTTCGCTGCAGACCCTGCGGCCGCAACAGAAGCTGTGGGCATGAGCCTCGTTGGCCTCCGGAGGAAGGGAGCGTAATGGACTGGAGAAACCCTGATGACGAGGCTGAAGAGATCGCCGAGCTTGTATACCAGAAGCTCTCGTCCAGGATAAGCTCCTGCTCGTTCACCGTGGCTGAGCAGGAGGCGATAAAGGACCTCGTGAGGACAAAAAAGAACGCTGTGAGGGCGTTCCTCTGGATATGCGGTGCAGTTATGCTCTGGGTATTGAAGGACATATACGTCTACCTTGCCGGGCACCTCGCGTTCAAATAGGTGCAAAGACTCCAGCTGTCTTCGGGTATAGATATGCAGGATGAGAAGAGCGCGGTTTCAGAGATAAGGTCCATTTCAGATAACGCGAGGCGCTTTCTACAGCATACATTGAGAAATGGCCTGCAATCCATTGTGTCCAGCATAGAGGAGGGCTCTTGCGAGGACGCAACTGAGTGCGCCCTGTCTCTATCCAGGGAACTTCAAAGGCTCGGCCTGTAGGCGCTCAGCCGTCCCGGCAACGCCCGGCTCCGACCCGTTGACACACCCTCTCCAAGGGCCTATACTGATTCTTAAGGTATTCAAGATGCCGGGAGTTGGCAAAGCGCTCATAGTCATCGGGATAATCGTGCTCATAATAGGCATTCTGGTTGCCTATGGGCCGAAGATCCCTTTTCTGGGAAAACTCCCCGGCGATATCTACGTGAAAAGAGACAATTTCGTCTTCTATTTCCCCCTGGCCACCTCTATAATAGTCAGCATAATCCTTTCCCTCGTCATATATCTTTTCACAAGACGTTAGTGTTGCAAAAAAGAGAAAAATATCTCTTTTGTGGTAAGAAAACTACACTACCATCTATTCCCGCGAATAAAAGTTGCTGAAATTAAAAGGGAATTTTTATGGCATGTTTATTGCTAAATACTCTGACAATGATGAAGCAGCAGACGATAAAAAATATTATAGAGTTTTCAGGCGTAGGCCTCCATACCGGTTCGCATGTAAGCGGCAGGATAATGCCATCCTGCGCTGACACGGGCATCACCTTTTTCAGGCGCGACCTGCCGGGCGCGCCGGCAATAAGGGCAACGTCATCCAATGTCATCTCAACGAGCTATGCCACGACGCTTGGCTCGAGGGGCGCGACCGTATCGACCATAGAGCACATAATGGCGGCCTTCTACGGCATGGGCGTCGATAACGCCATTGTCGAGCTCGACGGCCCGGAAGTGCCGATCCTCGACGGAAGCTCGGTCGAGTTCGTCTCAATGATAGAATCCGCCGGGCTCCGCACGCTCTCGGTCCCGAGGCGCTATATCGTCATAAAGAGGCCCATCAAGGTGATGGAGGACGACAAGTACATATTCCTCCTGCCGACTGAAGAGGCTGAGCTTTCGATAAACTATTCGATAGATTTCTCTCACCCGTTCCTCTCCAAGCAGTCCTTCTCAAGGCTCTTCACAAAGGACGTCTTCAGGAAAGAGCTCGGGAGCGCGCGCACCTTCGGCTTTCTGAAAGACGTCGAGATGCTCCGTGCCAACGGCCTCGCAAAGGGCGGCTCGCTTGAGAATGCGATAGTGATAAGCGACACCGAGATATTGAACGAGGGCGGCCTGAGGTATCCTGACGAGTTCGTGAGGCACAAGGTCCTCGACCTGATGGGCGACATAGCGCTCGGCGGCGCGCCAATCAGAGGCAAGATAATAGCCTACAGGTCCGGCCACGCGCTCA
>CAZDUP010000061.1:0-9932 GCA_964508625.1 uncultured Thermodesulfobacteriota bacterium | reverse complement strand
CTCAAGGCAGTCGGCCTTCCGTACTGGACAGCCGAGTATAAGAGATGACGGAGCTCTGCCTCGTCCTTCGGCGCAGCCACGGCCATATTAGGTATATGCCTCAGGTAAGAGATATCGAAGAGGCCGTGGTGCGTTGGGCCGTCCTGGCCCACTATGCCGGCCCTGTCCATCGCGATGACGACAGGCAGGTTCTGGAGGCATACGTCGTGGAAGACCTCGTCATAGGCCCTCTGGAGAAAGGTCGAATAGATCGCGGTGACGGGCACGAAGCCCTCCTTTGCGAGGCCTGCCGCGAACGTAAGCGCGTGCTGCTCGGCTATGCCCACGTCGAAGAACCTATCCGGGTATTCCTGTGCGAACCTTGAGAGGCCCGTGCCTTCGGGCATGGCAGCGGTTATGGCGATGACGCGCGGGTCCTGCCCGGCTATCTCAAGGAGGGCGGAGCTGAATACGTTCGTATATGACGGCTTCGACGGCTTCCTGGGCTTGCCCGTCTCCCTCACAAAAGGGCCGACGCCGTGGAATGCGGCAGGGTCAGCCTCCGCGGGCAGGTAGCCCTTGCCCTTTTTCGTGAGCACGTGCAGCAGCACCGGGCCTTCGACAGTCGAGATGTCCTTCAAGGACGTAACGAGGGCAGAGAGGTCGTGTCCGTCTATGGGGCCTATGTAGTGGAAGCCGAGCCCCTCGAAGAGCATGCCGGGCGTAAGGAGCGTTATTATCGAATCCTCGGCCCTCTTCGCGATATCCAGGAGGCGCGTTCCTATCCTCGGTATGGACCTTATGAACCTCTCGATGTCTTTTTTAAGGTTCGTTGCGAACCTGCCGGTGAGCTTCCTGCTCAAAAACTGCGAGAGCGCGCCGACGTTCTGTGAAATCGACATCTCGTTGTCGTTCAATACGACGACGAGGTTCTTCTTCAGGTGCCCGGCCTGGTTCAAGCCCTCGAAGGCGAGTCCTGCCGTCAGCGAGCCGTCGCCAATTACGGCGACTACCTTGTAGTCCTTGCCCTCGAGGTCGCGCGCCGCTGCCATGCCTAGCGCGGCAGATATCGAGGTCGATGAATGGCCCGCGACAAAGGCGTCATAGGGGCTCTCAGTGGGCTTGGGGAAGCCGCTTATGCCGCCGAACTGGCGCAGCGTCTTGAACGAGTCCTTCCTGCCGGTGATTATCTTGTGGGCGTAGGCCTGGTGGCCAACGTCCCATATTATCCTGTCATTCGGGGTATCGAGGACATAATGGAGGGCGATAGCTATCTCGACCGCGCCGAGGCTCGAGCCAAGGTGTCCGCCAAGCTCGGAGACGGTCTCTATTATGAGCTCTCTTACCTCTGCTGCAAGGGCTGGCAGCTCTTCGGGCGCGACGGCCTTCAGGTCCGCTGTGTCATGGATGGTGTCCAGGAGTCTTCTCACGGCCAGCCTACTTTCGCCTTGCCACTATGTAGCGGGCAATGGCCCGTAGCGGCTCGGCCTTTTCGTCAAAGGCCTCTATGGAGGAGAGCGCGAGGTCGACAAGCTCAGTCGCCCTTGCGCGGGATTCGTCGAGCCCTATTATGCCGGGGTATGTTGCCTTGCCCTTCTTCTCGTCGCCTCCGGTGTTCTTGCCCATCTCGGCAGTCGAGCCCTCGACGTCGAGTATGTCGTCGGCTATCTGGAAGGCGAGCCCTATTGACCTTCCGTACTTGCTCAATGACGAGAGCTCCCTCTTCGAAGCGCCTCCAAGTATGGCGCCGGAACGGACCGCAGCGAGTATGAGCTCGCCTGTCTTGTGTATGTGTATGTACTCGAGCACAGGGAACGGTATGTCCATGCCCTCTGACTCGATATCGACCATCTGGCCGCCTATCATACCGATTGAGCCCGCCGCCTTCGAAAGCTCGGCTATCGCAGAGAGGACGGCGCTCCTGTTCTTCGACTCTGTCCGGGCTATCATGCCGAACGCGGCTGTAAGGAGGGCATCTCCGGCGAGTATGGCCGCGGCCTCGCCAAATGCCTTGTGGCATGTCGGCCTGCCCCGTCTCAAGTCGTCGTTGTCAATGGCGGGAAGGTCGTCGTGGATGAGAGAATAGGTATGCAGGCACTCGAAGGCGCATGCAGTGTTGAGGGCGGCAGGCACCTCGCCGCCCACTGCCTCGGCCGCGGCAAGGACAAGTACGGGCCTTATCCTCTTGCCCCCGGCAAAGAGGCTGTAGTGCATGGCCCTGTGGAGCGTCTGCGGGTACTCTTCCTCGCCTGGCAGGAGAGCCTTGAGGCCCCTGTTGATTATCTCGACCTTCTCTGAAATATAGGTATTAAGATTCAATCTTGAGCTCTAATAAAGCAGGTTTCCGGCGCCTCGCCGGTCTGTTTACACTATAATAACTCATGATAACAGAACAAAAATTGAATTACAAGGGAAGCCCCGGCCAGGCGAAAGAGGGCATAAAAAGACCCCCTCCCGCCATAGGCGGAAGGGGGTCGATCGGACCATCGGTATCAATCCCGGCGCATGGGCCAGGCAGCCGCGGAAAAACTTAGGCCGAGTGGGCCAGCTTTACCACGTTAGAGGCCTGAGGGCCCTTGGGACCCTGGGTTATCTCGAACTCCACTTCCTCACCTTCCTTAAGGGTCTTGAAACCCTCGCCGGTGATGGCCGTGTAATGGACGAATACGTCTTCGCCGGACTCCTGCTGGATGAACCCGAATCCCTTAGTGTCATTGAACCACTTCACTCTGCCTCTTGCCATTCCTGTGCCTCCTTGTTTTCTGGTACTCTCTTGCAGCATAAAAAAACCGTGGAGTTACTGCGTCCTCCACGGTCCGACTGACAATAACCCAGCCCATACTGCAAATAAGAATCCCTTGTAGAATTTGACGCCATACTATCAGCCTAAATATTTGGTGTCAAGCATTTTTTTGATAGAAACTAAACTTTTAATTTTGCTGCCCTTTTTATAAGTCTAGCACAAAAAAAATAGAATAATCCAGGTCTACTCTGCTATTTCAGAGATGGGCACCACCTCTACCCCGGCAAGCTCCGGCAATGCCTCTGTGAGCGCCTTTATTGTTTCCGGGTAAGGGTGGCCAATTGCTACGGCCTTGCCGCGCTTTTTAGCTATGCGCACAGCCTCAAGGAGCTGTCCCTTGATGTACTGCACGTCCCTCGTGTTGTCGAGAAAGACGTTCCTCTCCGCGCTCTTCACCTTGAGCTCTCTGGCGACCTTGCCGCCGACGGTGTCTGACGAGGTGCGGCTGTCAAGGAAGAGCAGCTCTTTTTTCTTGACGAGGGAGAGCACCGCCCTCATTGCGTCATCATCCTCCGTGAACTTTGAGCCCATGTGGTTGTTGAGGCCTATTGCGCCCGGCACGGTCTTGAGCCCCTCTTCCATCTTCGCCGCTATCTCGGCCGGGGTCATTGCAACAAGGAGCGCGTCTCCGGGGTTGTGCCCCTCAGGGTCTTTCGGCTCCATCGGCATATGGACGATCACATCGAGGCCTTTGGCGCTCGCCTCGTTCGATACCTCTCTGGAGTACCTCATGTTCGGCATCACGGCTATGGTGACAGGCTCTCCGAGCGAGATGAGCTCCCTCACCTTTCTCACGTCCGGGCCCATGTCATCTATTACTATTGCGAGCCTCGGCCTGGGCGGCGCTATCCTTTTGCCCGGAGGCGCGTGCTCAGGGAAAAGCGGCTTCTCGTCAGCCGGAGGCGGCTGAAGCGGGGCTGGCTCCTGCGGGACAGAAGCCTGGGGCAACGGGGCCTTTTGAGCCGGGCGCGCGCTCTCCTTTTTCTCAAAGCCCATGTAGCTCATGAGCACAACGGCTATGAGCACGCCTGCCGCAAAACCGGCTGCGGCGAGCACCCACTTATTACCGCGTCTCTTCCTTCTCTTTCCCACTCTGCCTTACCCCAATAAGCAAAGGCCCCTTTCGGGGCCTCGCTTCTTCTATCTTCTATTTTTCAGCTTACCTTCTGTGTAGTGCCCTTGAATATGTACCAGCTCTTCAAGTACTCGACCGCCCTCTGCAGCTGGACGTCTTCGTCGCCCTCCTTGTCGAGCTTCGGGGCGTCGGCCGGGGCCTTTATCTTCTCGATGCGCTCTTCCTGCTTCGCCTGCTTTACCTCCGGCCCTTCGGCCGCGAGGTGGCCTTCGAGGTCAGCCTCTTTCAAATGCCCCTTGGGCGCGGTGCCGACGATGATGTCAGGCTCTATGCCCTTGGCCTGTATGGACCTGCCCGAGGGCGTGTAGTACTTGGAGGTCGTAAGCCTCACGGCAGAGCCGTCAGAGAGCGGGATTATTGTCTGCACCGAGCCTTTGCCGAATGTGGTCACCCCGAGAATCATCGCCCTCTTGTGGTCCTGGAGCGCTCCGGCGACTATCTCAGAGGCGGACGCGCTGCCGTTGTTGACGAGGACTATCATCGGGTAATTGGGCTGGCTCCTCGCGGAGTCGGCGTTGAAGGTCATGTTCTGGCCCGCTGCCCTGCCCTTTGTGTAGACTATGAGGCCGGAATCGAGGAACTCGTTCGAAACTGAGACAGCCTCCTGGAGGAGCCCGCCGGGGTTGTTCCTCAGGTCCAGCACCAGGCCCTTCAACTTGCCGCCTTCGGACTTTGCCGCGAGTTCCTTCAATGCCTTGTCGAGCTCCTCTGAGGTGCGCTCCTGGAACTGGTTTAACTTGACGTATGCGAAGCCTTCATCAAGCATCTTGAACTTGACGCTCTTCACCTTGATTATGGCCCTGGTCAATGTAAAGGGCCTCGGCTCGTCAAAGCCTTCCCTCATTATGCTTATGGTTATGGGCGTGTCCTTGGGACCGCGCATGAGGTTGACTGCATCCGAAAGAGGCATGTCCCTGGTGGACTTCTCGCCGATCTTGACTATCTTGTCGCCCGCGAGCAGGCCTGCCTTTGAGGCAGGTGTGTCCTCTATGGGGGCCACGACCATGAGCTGGTTGTCCTTCATTCCTATCTCAATCCCGATGCCGCCGAAGCTGCCCTTTGTGTCTACCTGCATCTCCTTGTATTCATCGGGTGTCATGAAGCTTGAATGCGGGTCAAGCGCCTTGACCATGCCTTTGAGAGAATTATATATGACGTCCTTGGAGTTGACGTCCTCCGCATAATTGTCCTGGACTATGCTCAGGACGTCGGTGTAGACCTTGAGGCTTTCATATGCGGTGCCGTGCGGCGCGCTCTTTGGGGCGACCCCCCAGGAAGAGAACGACAGGACCGCTATTATGGCCAAGGACCCGGCAAGGAGCCTGGGATTGAAGATCTTCCTCATTAAAATCCTCCTTAGTTGCGGACAGGCTTGTGCAAAGCTGGCCCGGTCCGACAATTATATCAAATAAGAGCGCGATGTTAAAATAGAAATTTATGGGCTGCCTGGCCGCTTACCTTCCGGAAAGCCAGCCCATCGGGTCCCTCGGGACCCCTTTCTGCCGTATCTCGAAGTAGAGCCCTGCCCTGCCCTCAGGCCCTGAGTCGCCCACAAGTCCTATCTCAGCGCCCTGCGGAGCCTCCTGACCCACCTCTTTTACCGCTCTTCCGAGATGGGCGTAAAGGGTATAAAAGCCGCCCCTGTGGTCCAATATAAGGACTTGCCCGTAACCCTTCAACCAGCCTGAGTAAATCACCTTGCCGTCATGCACGCTCCGCACTGGTTCTCCGAGCGGGGCCTCTATCGTAATACCATTATTGAATGTGACTGTCTGGAACTTTGGGTGCTTTACCTTCCCGTAAGATGAGACGACCTTGCCGGGGACCGGCATGGGGAGCCTGCCCTTCATCGAGGCGAAGCCTGTGCCAGGCAAAGGCGCGTCGCTCTCCTCAGATGCCCTGAGCTTTTCTACCAGCCTGGAGAGCTCTGCAGCGGCCTGCTCGAGCTCCTTTACAGTGCGCTCCCTCCTGCTCTTCTCGTGCTTAACATCGTTCAGGAGCGCGAGCTTCTTTTTCTGGAGCGCCTCTGCCTCACCCTGCCTTGCGGCTGCCTCTGCCTTGGCCGTCTCAAGGCCTGTAAGGAGGCTCGTCTTCTTCTGCTTTTTTGAGCCCAGTTGAGAGATCGTATCCGAGTAGCCCTCGATAAGCTCGGCATCCATGTCCATTATCATGGTGAGGTACTTATGCCGCCTGCCGATGTTCGAAGGGTCTGATGAGAAGAGCACCTCCATGGCCTCGCCCCTGCCCATCTTGTACATGGCCCGGAGCCTTCCCTCAAGCCTCTTTTCGAGAGAAGATTTTTTCGCTTCGAGCCTCGATATCTCCCTGTTGACGGACTCGAACTCCCTTTTTATTCCGGAGATCGATTCCTTTACCGTCCTCAATTCCTC
Organism: uncultured Thermodesulfobacteriota bacterium; assembly: GCA_964508625.1. Taxonomy (GTDB): domain Bacteria; phylum Desulfobacterota; class GWC2-55-46; order GWC2-55-46; family GWC2-55-46; genus UBA5799. The sequence goes on along the minus strand of CAZDUP010000061.1, from coordinate 3,625 downwards.
GCGCTTGGCCGTGAGGTCCTTGCTTATGCCCTCGAGCTCTCCGAGGATGCCGCTCTCCTTCTCTGCTATCTCCCTTATGTTCTTCTTCTCTTCCCTTATCCGCCTTTCAACGTCTTCGAGGCTCTTCTCTTTCTTCAAAAGCTCCTGCCTCGGCGCCTGGGCAGACCAGGCCGCGCCGCCCATGAGAAAGAGAGCAAGGCAGGCTGAGATGAGGAGCCTCATACGTCGAGGAACCTGTTCATGGATATGAGGCTTCCGGCCACGCCCATGAGCGCGCCCGCGGCCACGAGGGCGAGCATGAACAGGGGCACGGGAAAAGGCATCTCAAGGGCAAAGGCCAGGTAAGGCGGGACCTGCCCGATGAGAGCCGCCCTGCCAGCCGCGAGTATGCCCATCGCGAGTAGCCCACCGGCAAGCCCCTGGAGCGCCCCCTCTATCACAAAAGGGGCCCTTACGTACATATCGGACGCGCCCACGAGTTTCATTATCTCTATTTCGGACCTGCGCGCATAGACCGCGAGCCGAATGGTATTCGATATTATGAAGAGCGTAGCCGCGCCCAGGAATATGCCTACGCCTGCGGCAGCGACCTTCACGAACTTTATGAAGGCAGACAGTTTTTCTACCCATTCCCTGCTGTACTGGACGTCGTCGGCCCAGTCATTGGCCTTGAGCTCTTCGACTATCTTCGATATGCCCTCTGGCGTGTTATGCCCGTCCTGGACCCTTATCTCAAAGGAGGCTGGAAGCGGGTTGGCGTCCACGCCTTCGAGTATGCCCTCGTGCCCCTTGAGTGCGCTCTTGAGCTCTGAGAGGGCCTTCTCCTTTGAGACGAACTCAGCTCCCTTGACCCCGGCGACCTTCATTATGCCGTCTTTCATGGCCTCCTGAGAGGACGGAGAGTCCTTGACGTAGACTATTATCTGGGTCTTGTCGCCCCAGCCTTCCATGACCCCGTTGAGGTTCGAGATGACGAATACGAAAAGAGAGAATATCGCGAGCGAGAACCCGAGCGTCAGAGAGGTAAGGACCATCGTGCCCTTGCTCTCCTTCAACGAGCTCAACGCGTCCTGTACGATGTATATGAAATCCGCCGAGCCTGATTTACGCATTGACGAGCCTCCCGCCTTCGAGGGCGATGGTCCGCCTCGCGTACTTCTCTATAAGCGCCTTGTCATGGGTGGCTATTACCACGGTAGTGCCGCGGCTGTTGACCTCTTTGAAGAGCTCTATTATCTGGACCGACAGTTCGGGGTCGAGGTTTCCGGTAGGTTCGTCAGCGAGTATGATGGCCGGGTCCTTTACCAAAGCCCTTGCGATGGCGACCCTCTGCTGCTCTCCGCCGGAGAGCTGGAGCGGCTTGAAGTTGGCGCGGTGCTGGAGCTTTACATATGTGAGCATACGGGCAACGCGCCTCTTAACGTCCGAAGGCGGTATGCCCATGACCTTCAGGGACAATGCAACGTTGTCGAATACGCTCTTGTTCGGCAGGAGCTTGAAATCCTGAAAGACAAATCCTATGCGGCGGCGTAGCGCTGGCAATTCAGGCTGCGGGATCTTCACGTAGTTTCTGCCGTCAAGGATGAGCTGCCCCTGTGTGGGCGGCTCTGAGCCGAACATGATCTTCAGAAGCGTGGACTTGCCAGCGCCGCTCGGCCCGGTGATGAAGAGGAACTCGCCCTTGGCTATCTTGAGGGTAATGTCGGCTAAGGCTGGAACCCCGCCCTCGTAGCTCTTTGAGACATGGAACATCTGTATCATCAGTAATAGCCCTGGAATGCGGAAATATATTGATAATCAGCCACTTAGGCGAACAAAGCCAAAAACCTGTCAATTATCCCAGTTGAGGAATTTCGTGTCAAGGACAATGAGCGCAAAAAGGCGGAAAAACCTCGGCAAGGGGCTATTTGCTATTGCCCTGTCCTTTTATACAGGTGCCACGACCAGCCTGAATAGCCTGAGTATGGATAGCTCGCCGTAAGCTCGTATTCGATGCCCTCAACCCTCATCGACTGCCTGGGCTCTGCCAAAGGGTCTACGCTGTGGCGCACAATCCAGTCAGGGCCGCCTGCCGGCCATTGGCCTGATGGCGCGTAAGCGATGCCCTTACCTGATGGCAGGAAGCGCGAGTAATAGAGGAGCATCATCCTGTTCCTGAAGATGTGATCGCTGCTGACGACAGCCGTGGGCCCGGCGGTATTATCAGAGATGAACTTCACTGCCTTGTAGTATTCTCCCCTGCCCTCTCTTGTGAACTTTTGTATCATGAAGAGATTCGAGACGACAAAGAAGAGCATGAAGGCAATGTAGAAACCCTTTCCAACCGGAGAGGCCCCCCATGCCCATGAGAGCGCGAAGGCAGCAAGAATATAGAAGAACGGGAAGAGCAGCAGAAAGTACCTGATATAGAAAAAATCGGGCCTGGTTATTAGAAGGACAAGGGCAGGCGCAATGAAGAGCGCGAATGGATAGAAGGTCCAGCGCTTGTCGTCGGCTGTTTTCATGACGGCTATCCCGGCTAAAGAGAAACCGATGACAAACAGAGCGCCCAATACCCATGAAACCGGCCCGCTGCCCGGAATGCCTGATACCGATGCTGCCGCCTCAAGCGCGGTCTGCCATATCCGAGTCTCCTCGCCGCCGCCTATGGAGAGGCCGCGGATGAATGTAAAGTAGAAGACTGCCACGATGATGAAAGGAACGGAGTTGAGGAGGACAGTGCCTTTGAAGTCCTTCTGGCCCATGCATTGAAAGAACGACCACGCCGCTATCCCGGCAAAGGCGTAGACAAAGCTGAAATGCGAGAGCATGCCGAGCAATACCGATACCCAGAATAGTATCAATACGGGCAACGACCTCTTCTCAAGCCATTTTCCGGCGAGCGCGAAAGCGTTGAGCGCGAAGAGGATGGCCGGGCCATATCCCCTCGCCTCTGAAGAATAGAGCACGAGAGGAAATGAGATGCCCGCTAGCACGACAAGCGTGACAGCAACGAGAGCGCCCCTCTTTAAGCCCAGGTACCCGAGGACGATGAGCGAAAGCGTTCCTGAGATGATGGACAGGAGCCTGTAACTGATGAAGAGGGGCGCGCCATTGACAAAAAAGACAGGGTCGCCGAGGGCGCGCATATAAAGGGTATTCAAGAGGTGATTGTTGTCGTGCCGGATGCTGAATATCTCGGCCCATGAGGACTTGGCGAAGTAAAGGGACCAGACTTCGTCTATATAGAGGTCACCGCAAGCTGCGGCCAGGCGCAGGCCGCCGAAAACAATGGCGAGGCCGACGACAGCCGCCCATGCCATTTTATTATCTTTGAATCCCTGATGCATGGCCAATACGTTAGCCCTGTGGCGCTCCTGTTGTCAAGACTGAACTCCATGCGCCGGGTTGCGGCCAGAGACGGCATGGGCGATAATCTTCCCTATGGAGCGAAGGGCGAGGACATTGAAAGAGGCTCAAAGGAGGCCTGGCCCTGTGGTCTACTGGATGAGCAGGGACCAGCGGGCCAATGACAACTGGGCGCTCCTCTTTGCGCAGTCGCTCGCGCTGAGAGAAAGGGCGCCGCTCGTTACGATATTCTGCCTTGTCCCGGAATTTCTCGGGGCAGCGCTCCGCCAGTACGCCT
>CAZDUP010000060.1:0-9985 GCA_964508625.1 uncultured Thermodesulfobacteriota bacterium | reverse complement strand
TTCAATTTTTGCTATCCTGCAAAAATTGTCGTCGCTAAAGCTCCTACAATGGCAGCAGAACAAAAAAATTAACCGGAGCTTCCCTGTATCATTTTTTTGTCTTCAAAACAAATGGGCATAATGCGCAGCGAGCCTGAGGTTGGGGGAAGGGCGAGCGAGGAGGAAGGGGGAGGAAAGCGAGCAAAGCCTTATGCCAAAAAAGCGCGGCAGCGCGCAAATGGACCTTCTCTGAATAGCTCAAAAAAAAGCACCGCTTTCATAACCAGACTGCAACGAGATGATATTTCACTTCACCTATGCTCGCTTCGCATTATGCCCCTGTGTTCTCAAAGGCAAGACTTACTTCACCTCCACCCAGCGCGCATGCGCCGGGTAGTAGAGCCCCTTTCTTATCTCGCGCTTCTCTCTGCCTGCCTTCAGAGCCTCAGCATATCTCTCCAGCTGCGGGGCATATCTCTTGACCTCAGAGGCAAGGAACTCATCGAGGCCGCTGCCCTCATGCTCTCCTGTCTTGTAATCGATGACCCACCTGACCCCGTCCGAGTCCACGAACGTCCTGTCCATGACCACATGGCATATCTCGCCCCTTATGACAGCCGTAAGGGCGTATTCGGTCGCCTCGTCAGAATGGCTCCCGAGTATCCACCGACCTTTCTCGTCCTCGATGGCCCTTGATAGCCTCTCTACACCCTGCCTTGCGGCCTTTGCCGCCTCTTTCCTCTCAAGACCGAGCGAGCGGAGCATTGCAGATATACGCCCCTCCTCTGAGTAGATCCGCTCCCTTCCCCATGAGATGGCGCCCTCCCTCGCCATGCGGCAGAGATACCTGTGTACGACCGTGCCGAGATGTTTCACCGATTCCCCAGCCCAGTAGAACTCTGGCGAGAGGGCCCCTACGCTCCTTCTGACGCTGTCTACGTGTACCGGTGGCGCAGGAAAAGGGAGTATCCAGCCCGAAGAGAGCCTCTTTCGCGGCTTCGCCTCTTTTTCCTTGCCGTTGTCTCCGGGGTCTGTATCGCGCACCATTTCGCGGGTGATTGCGTGGGAAATCCTCCCCAGGAACGAGCCGGAAGAGAGGCGCATCTCATTATCCTCATTCAAGAAGACGTGCCCCAGCAGATAGAGGGACCGCTTCGCCCTCGTTGCCGCGACGTAGAGAAGCCTCGCGGCCTCGAGCTCGATCTTTTCCTTGTGCAGACTGAAGAGGTAGTCGTAGATGCCCCAGCTCTTGTCCTGCCCGCCCTTTCTGCCGACAGGCGCCAGGAGCAGGTCCTCTCCCCTCTCCATCCAGACGAGTATCCTCTTCTCCTCTGCCTTCGAATACTTGCCGAGGCCGGGTATTATCACGTTGTCGAACTCCAGGCCCTTTGCCTTGTGGATTGTCATGACCTCGAGCGGCGCGTGAGCCCTGCCTCCGCCTGAGTAGAGGCCCTCTATCCTGGCCTCGAGCATCGGGATATCGACAGAGCTTGTGCCCTGGACAGATTGAACGAGGCCAAAGAACTCTTCCGCGTCGTCCATGCCGCCATTGTCAACGCACCCAGGCCCTCCGATTGAGATCCAGAGGCCCCGCAATACCTCGACTGGCGGCCTCCTGCCCCATACGTCCATTGCAGCAGACATGCGCTCGCTGAAAGAGACGAGCCTCGCCCTGCCGTCTTCTGAAAGCATGGAGAGCCTTTCTGATGAACGCATTAGCTCCCAAAGAGGCGAGGCACTGTCGCCCATGCATATACTGAGGAGGTCAGAGAGCGTAAGGCCGCACCAGGGCGCGCGCAGTATCGCGAGCCACGCTATCCTGTCGAGCGGATGGTCGAGCGCCTTCAGGAGCGCGAGGAGGTCCTGTATCACCGGCCTTGATGCGAGCGGGTCAATCTCCTCTGCCCTGAAGGGCCTCTTGTCCCTGTTGAGGCAGTTCACAATCTCACGGACGTGCGCCCTTCCTCGGCATAGTATGGCTGTCGTCTCGCCCTCAGGGACTTTGCCGAGAATGCGCAAGACCTCCTCTGCCTCGACCCTGCTGTCCATGCCCCTGTCATCACTCCTGCTGAACAACCTTATGTCAACTCCCCTTCCATTGCCGCCATCCTTTACCGCGACCGAGGGCGCGTAGGTGACAGAGCCGGTAAATGTGTCCTCCCTCTCAGGGAAGGTCCTGCCCAGTACTTCGTTCACCCACGATACAACATCCGAAGTCGATCTGAAGTTCTTTGATAGCGTAAGGGGCATGAGAGGGACGGTCCCTATGCCGCCCTGCCTGGCCTTGAGGAAGAGGCCCACCTCAGCCTCCCTGAAAAGATAGATGGACTGCATGGGGTCGCCTACGACAAAGAGCGTCCTTCCGTCGCCCGGGCTCCAGCCCCGGGTCAATGCCTCGAGGAGCGCGAGCTGTGTCTGCGAGGTGTCCTGGTACTCGTCAACGAGTATGTGCTGTATCCTCAGGTCAAGCGAAAGCATGAGGTCTGTGGGCGCATCTTCTGTGCCGAGCGCCTTTATGGCCGAGAGGCTCACCTCCTGGAAGTCCACGACTCCGGCCTCTGTAAATATATCGACGAGCCTGCTTTCTGCTATCGGCAGCAGGCGTATGAGGCTAAGAAGTGTTTCCCATTCCGAACTGTCGAACTCAGGGGCAGGCAGCATATCGACCCTGGAGAGCGTCCCTATAAGAAGAGCCTCGTCTTCGAGCGCTGCCAGCAGCGACTGAAACTCCTGCTTTTCCTTTGTTTTCGGAGGAAAGCCCTGCCTTATGTCCACGCCCCTGGGCTTTTTAAGCTCTCCCTTCTGAGTAAGGAAGAGGTCCCTTATGCCCCTCCATGCAGGCAGATCTCCGGCCCTGTCTCCGGGAAGAGCTTTCATCTCAGAGAAGACTGCGAGCGAGCCGTCCTTCTCCAGGTTTGAGGCAGCGAACCTGCCGCAGCGCAGCATCGGCTCAACTGCCCATTGAGGGAATACGTCCGCCACCCTCTTTAGCTCGAATTCGATGAGCCTCTTCAAGGCCCCTTCGAGCTCTGCCTTGAGATCATCTCCTGTCGAGCCCCTCTTCAGGTGGCGTAGCCACTGGTCGCGCCTGCCGAGCATCATGACGAGCCTCTTCGAGAGCGCGGCCACGGAATTGTCCATGTGGTCGAGGGCGCTCCTCACCGCGTCTCCATCCGCTCCTTCCTCCTCGACGAGGGCTATAGCCGCCTCTGCCGCTCTTTCGTAGAACTCGGAAGGCTCTTCGGTGAGGCTGAAGCTGCCGAGGCCGGAAAGGAGCGGCATCTGCCTCGCGAGGGACGAAGAGAAGGAGTCTATGGTCTGTACCTTGAGCCTGCCCGGGTTCTCAAGGAGGCTCCAGCCCATCTCAGCATCCCTCGCAAGAGCTTTTGCCGCAAGGGCAGTGGTCTTCATCTCGTGCGGCATGGAAGGAGAGTATCCCTCGCCCACCCTTCTCATGGACGCCAGTATGCGCGAGTGCATCTCTCCCGCGGCCTTGCGTGTGAATGTGAGCGCGAGAATCTCTTCCGGCCTCGACACTGTCGAGAGGAGCGCGAGGAAGCGCTGCATCAGTAGCTCTGTCTTGCCAGAGCCAGCCGGGGCCTGGACCGCAAATGACGCCGAGACGTCAATTGCCTGCTCCCTCGCGAGCGTATCGTTATCAGTCTCTATCTTCATCGATGCCACCCGTATCGAGATCGAGGCCTGTCTCTGTTATGCGGCACAAGGCCGTAAGCTCGCAGTAGATGCACGCGCTCCCGCTGCCTCCGGTGCCGTTGTTCGGGTCTGCCTTTGCGCTGCCCTTCAGGAAGTCCTCTGCAAGGGCAGAAAGCGTTTCTCTCCAGAAGGCCATCAACGCCTCCCAGTCGCGCTCCTCTGCCTTTTTCCTGAATGCGCCGTCAGCGTCGTAGGGCTTTACTCCGGGCAATACCTCGTTCCTGGATATCCCGACAAAGCCGCTCTCATCCGGCGCTATCCTTGCAAACGATATTGCCTCGAATCCGCCCGTGGAGCTGTAAATAAGGAGCTGCGGCTCTCTGGGCCTCTCCGTGAGCCAGTCATACCTGTTCGGCGCTCCTATCTTGTAGTCGATTATTACCTCGCCCCCGTCCTCGAGCTCGTCTATCCTGTCGACCCTGCCGCGTATCTTGAGGCCCCCTATCTCGATCTCCTTCTCGGCCTCGAGCGCCTTTACGTGGAAGCGCGCGCCCCTTGAAAGCTCGACTGACATCCAGCCAGCGATGACCGAGACGAGCCTCTTTTTCTCGAGCGCGCGGAAGCGCGCCCTGAGCGCCGGGGAGAGCTTCGCCTCATCGAGCGCCTTTTCCGCCAGCGACTCTATGAAGCCATCGAGCTGGCCGCCCTCTTTCATCTCTCTTAATCTCTCCGAGCTCTCGACCTTTTCCCAGAAGAGCCTCAATGCCGCATGCACCAGGCTGCCGCGCTCAACCGGCCTTATGCCCAGCTCTGTCTCAGGCACTGCCACGGCATTCAACCTGTGTATCGCAAAGGCCCTGAACGGGCACATGGACTGGTTCTTGAGTATCGAGGTGCCGCCCCTTATCAATGCCTTTTCGGTCTCTGCCACGGGTATCGGCGCATCTGGCAGGGCATCTTCGGTCTTTGCCGCTGCCCGGACAGAGTCGGCGAGCTTCGCGGATGCCTTGAAGTTCATCTCGACCTTCGGGAAAGAGCTGAAGAACGGGCTTACACGCCGCTCCCGCTGCTCTGAAAAAAGCGGATAGCTGACATTTACCACCGGAGAGCTCTGAAGGAGCCTTGCTGCTGCGCGCCTGCCGAAAAGAAGCTCCCTCTCGCTTGACGAGCGCGGCAGCATCTTTTCCTTCTGTAGCCAGATTGGAATAAAGGGGTTTGGAGCTGGCTCCATTGGCAGCGCGTGCTCATGGCAGCCGAGTATCCAGAGCCTGTCAAATGATATGCCGGTCGATTCAAGGAGGCCAAGGACCTGTACGTTGCAATCCGGCGTCTCGGGCTGATGGATGCTCTCTCTCACGATCCTTGAAAGGAGGGCGGCGGCCTCGGCCCTCTTTATCCGGCCAAGCACGCCGTCGAGCGTGGAGAGCCTCTCAAGGCAGCCGTTCCATGCCTTGTGCGCCTGGAACTCTCTGCTCGAAAGGTCCATCTGCGCGAGCCAGCCAGCGTCCTTGAGGAGCTTCGTGAAGGAGCTGGCCCATGCTGACGGAAGCTCCTTTTTGCCAGAGTCCCTGAGCCACCCTGTCCAGGCATCAAGCCTCTTTTCAACGGCATGCCCTCTTAAAAGCCTCTTCATCTCCCAGAGGCTTATGGCTATCCTGTTCTCTTTTCTGAGCCTGAGATCAACTCTGGCAATGGCGGTATTGTCATTCGTTGAAAAATATGGTGAGCGCAAAAGCGTAAAGAGCCTGCCGGCCTCTTCTTCTCCCTCGCCTGTCAATAGCAGCTCGAGGGCGATTGCTGCGAGCGGCTCTTCTGAGAGCGGAGTTCCGAGAGAGATATTGAATACCTCATCAGACTCTGCCCCTGGAAGTACGGAGGCCGGATTGAGCTCAGCGGAGAACTCCCTTAAGATGATCTCCCTGTATGCTTCCAATTGAGGGGCTATGAACCCTATGGTCATATTGGGTTCGATGGCCGTCCTCGCCCACCTCGCTGCCTGCGCTGTCTCTTCATGCTCGTCGGCAAAGGCAAGGACGTTCACCTCTTTCGCGGAAGGCCGGGCCTCTTCGCCGGGCCAGAACCATACGTTTGTCCCCCTTGCCTTTAGCGCTGCTATGACCGGCGAGACAGCAGGGCTTGTCTCGTCAAAGCCAGCGAGCACAGCCTCCTTCGGGACAGGCGCTCCCTTTGATATGAGCGACTTTACCCTGTGCATCACGTCCGTAGAGTCGATGCAGCCGAACTGCCTGAGCTCGCCGGAATAGGAGGATATCCAGGCCTTCAGTGCCTTCGACTCTTCGGTAAGATAGATATCCTCGGGCAGCCTTATGCCGTATTCCTTCATGAGGCAGTATGCCTCATAGGACGCCTTGGCTACGCCTCCGGGCCACTTTCGTCCGGCCCCATGCGCGTCAATGATCCTCTCCCACAGGACAGAAGAGGGGGTCGGTCCGAGCACAGGCTCGTCCCCATGCTCCTGCCAGAAGGAAGATGCCCATGAGGAGAGAGGCAGCGCCTCAGGCGTGGGCCAGGAGAGTAGCCCTTGAGCACACATGTGACGGTCATAAGATGCCCGCAGGTGCCTTGAGAGCCTGGAGTTGGCTGTTAGCGCAGTCGCGCCCTTTCTGAATGCCTCGAATATGCTTTTGAGTCCCGGGTTCGTCATGGCTGTCCAGTCATGGTACTACTTCAACAGGGAACTTTGAAAGTGTAATTTGGCCCAGTCTTATGAAGGCTCATTTGTATTGACACCCGGCAACGCTTGTGTTAAAAAATTTTGATATCCTTCGCATTGTTTCATACCCGACGGTGGACGTGGCTCAACGGTTAGAGCACTGGACTGTGACTCCGGGGGTTGGGGGTTCGAATCCCCTCGTCCACCCCATTTTTCTCCTCAAAAATCAACTAGTTACCATTTAAAATACCTTAAAAGTCGTGTCCCCAAACTGTCCCCAGACTTGCTCGGGGACAAGCGTGAGATATCGAGGATTAGGATGCGCTCAACATTCTCGAAAGGAGATGGGGTATCTACGCGGTATCTGAGCGGTTCTGGATTTTAATAAAGAAAGGAGATACAGGCCGACCTCGACACCTTCATGGCCTAGTACAACGCCGAGCGCACCAATCAAGGCCGGTACTGCCAGGGGCGCACCCCGATGAAGACCTTCCTGGATGGCCTCGTTCTCTATCAGCAGTATGTCTTCGAAAATCCTGTGGAGGAAACGGAGGTGATGATGTAGACTCAAAAGTGCCCTAACCGGAAGACTTACTGTAAACGCAAATATCGTTCAGGGCAATAAGAAGGATCAACCCTCACCATAGGATTCCAGGCCTGTTTTCTTCCTAAGTATCTGTATTCCGTATTTATTAGATTTGAACGGCTCCGCGCCAATCTGCCGCTCCAGCACATACTCAGACTTGATCCAAGAGAAAATCTTTACGCCGTAATCCCGACCAAAAAACACAAACCCATCATCTGAAGCATTTCCGTGCACCAGCACGACAAATTCAGGAGATGATGACTTAAGCCTTTCCAGCATTCTGTCTTCACCAAACATCATTTGTTCAGCAGGCAAGAAATTTAGATACCCGGAGGGATTTTCTCTCTTACTCAGATAATTGAGCATGACCCCGTGTGGAAATACAACGAAGTCGTCCTGAGTCGTCATTATTTCATTAATTGCATCGAGTGTTAATTTAACGCCAGTTGGTTCAGGAGCGACGTCGCCGGCATAGCCAACTATTGTATCGGGCCATTTCGAGACCTCAAGGTTTTTTAATGAGTACGACCTTAAACTTCTATCCGCATGCCACAGGAGCATGACTGTAAAAACGCCTAATATGAAGCCCTTATAAATTTTATCTGTTCCCGATATTTTACTTATGACCGAAGATATTCCATGGCTAAACCCGTAAAGAAAAAGCAGTGTAGCTGGCATCGCAAGGGCAAATCCATAATGAAAGATGTGCACGTTCAAAATCATTTTAAGCAGCAGCATAAGCGAAAAGACGGACATCGCGAAAAAGGAAATCAGCGAGGGCGTATTGTCAGTCCTGGAGCTCGTGATGAGTATGATAAACAGAGCAACGCTTACTATCATGAGAATGACGGGCAGAGGCCTGAAGATTTCGAACCAGGGTACTGTGGGCTTCAATATCCCAAATAGAAGAAGTACTGACGCAAAGGAGATATAAGTCCCGAATCGCTTGATGAAGGCTGAATTTCTTAAGAGATGATTCGCAATCAATGGAACGGCGAGCACGGCATAGAATGAACTTGCCATCAACATTGCTTTTACATTAAAGAGAACATCATCAGTACCCATGACATACTGGTAAAAAGCATCTTTGGATACGTCGGTGTGCGTTACGATCAGCCAGGACATGAATATCTTTCCAAGTGCTTCAGGATAGGGCATGCTGGCGCTGAAATAGATCACAAATGCCAGCACTGGCGTAATCACCCCAATGATGAATAGCGCTGTAATTCCTGTCAAACGCTTAATATCAATTTTTTCAATCCACATCAGTACCAAAAGTGAGGTTACTAGCGAGGCCGTAGTAGCAATCGCGACTTCTATTTTCGTTAAAAGAGAAAGGCCTGCACAAAATCCGATCAGTCCAATATATTTGATATTTCTATTCCTCGAATAACGAGCGAGTAAATATATCGATACAAACCCGATCAGAATCCCGTGGGTCAACTCATGGGAATACGGGGTAACGTAATTATAATTTCCAATCGTCACGTACTGAGCAAAGGCAAAGAGGACGATGAAGGAGGTCGTAATTATCGGAATTGAGGTCAGCTTGTTTTTTTTGTCATAAAACGAGTATAGAAATATTGCAAATATCCCTAGGAGGAATATGTTCACAATTTCAATTACGAAAATCGACTCTCCAAAGACCCTGAAAACCAATGAATTGAAATAGGGCGATAGCGGCCCGTTCCAGTACTCAATATCCATATAAAGCACACCACCTTCGGATAGAATCCAAGGAACATAGATCTCTCTTCCGAAATCCACAATTACATCTGGCCATTTAAGCCAACTCGCATAGAGTAGAAACAAACCAATTGAAACCGGAATTAAAATAAAAAGGCGAGGCGCGATGGTCCTTCTCATCAATAATCCTCATGATTTATTCGGACTTAAATAAATAGAAATCATAACATTTAATTTGACTACAATGTAGATGTTTATGAGAGCATCTTGTGTCCAGACATTTAGACGCGAAAGGATAGAGGAAGGATGTAAATCGGGGAGAGAATTGGTATTCCAACTTATTGGATTGTTAACATCCCGCTTACAGGTTTATTATTATTCTCGTTTGTTTCGATGTGAGAATTACCAGGATCCACCACTGCCCGTATATAATAATTGCCATTGACTGTATTGGAAGGTATCGTGACCTCTATTTCAAAGTAGTCGAACCAAAGCCCAGCAGGCATATTTGCTTGACCTATAAAAACATCCGAGGGGGACTGATTCACCGGATCAGTCGTTAGATAAAAATTGATATAAAATGCGTCGGCACCCGAGGCTCCCGCGTTCCCTGCGGTGTAGTATATCCAGACGTTCTCGCCAGAATTTGCTTCAGATGGCACCTCGTCGACAGAGGCCCACAAATCGATGTTCGAAGTTATGGCGATTGCTGATGAAACAGCAATATTATTAGCCTCATTCGATTCGGGATTGGTATTCGTTTCATCGGCCCTTCCGATCACATAATATGTGCCTACGGCTATATTAAGAGGAATAGTTACGTTTGTAGAAGCGGAGCTCGACCCTCCACCAGCCAGCGGGCCTACTGACCTCGATCCTAACAGCACGTCAGATCCGTCCAGAACAGTATCGGAAGATAGGTAAAGTTTGATAACGGAGCCAGCAGATGTTCCTGTCCCCTGATTTAAAACTGAATTTGATACCGGCACGCCCATCGAGCCGACATAAACGCTGCCGGAGAGGCTGATTGAATTCACGATTAAATCAATGCCACTTGTAATGGTTATCGCACCGCTGACGGCAATATTGTTGGATTCGTTTGTCTCTGAATTCGTGTTTACGTCGTCAGCCTTGCCGATCACATAGTAAGTACCAACCGCCGTGCTGACCGGTATTGTGATGTTCGTAGCCCCTGAGCTGGAACCTCCTGCCGCCAGGACCTCTACACTCCTGGATCCCAGCAAAACATCAGACCCGTCCAGTGCAGCATTAGCTGAGAGATAAAATTTGATAGTAGAAGCAACCGAATTGACTCCACCCTGGTTTAAAACAGTGCTCGTGACCGGAACGGACGTGCCTGTCTGCACATTGGACGCCAGACTTAAAGAGCTAACTACAAAGTCTAC
>CAZDUP010000059.1:0-9989 GCA_964508625.1 uncultured Thermodesulfobacteriota bacterium | reverse complement strand
AAAAAACCAATCGAAGTAGCTGCTCCCTTCGTTGCACTTCGAGGTTGAATTCGGGGAGCTTTTCTCCATGTACCAAAGCGATTTTCATAAGTGCCAACATGATATTTTGAGTGTGGTTTTTGTACTTCTGAATACCTCGGCTGCCTTCCAAGCTTGATCCAGACTTCTTCCAGATTTTTAAACAATTCTTCCTCGGGAAGATTCCTTGGTGTTCTTGTTTTCTCCAAACCAGCTTTTTCTAATGCAGCAAACCAACCGCCAAATCTGCGAATAAAGGTTGTAAGACCGTACTTGCCTCGTCCTTCATAATCAAGACGAGTTATGCCTGACTTGTTTAATGACGAAGCAACTCGCTTTAGGTCAGCTATAAGTTCCTCATCTGTTATGCCACGATGGTATTCTTCGAGTTCAAATTTCATATTCGGTTGATTACCTATCTTGAATCGACGGACTCTCTTCGTGTATACGTACTAAAGCCTTGTATGTTGGGTTAGTCTTGTAGTGGGCACCGCCCACCAAAGTTCTACCCCAGCGCAGCCAGCAAATTCTTGAAGTGTATGGCCGTGGCCGTGTCTCTGGTTATCTCCAGCTTCCTTGAGAAGAAGACCGTGTCAGGGTCTTCCTTGCCGAGGAGCACGTCCATCAGGACGCTCACGTTGCCTTTCATGGTGACATCCGGCGTCCTCGCGGAATGGGGCAGCACCTTCACGTCTTTATCCTTTATGTGAAGGAAGAACTTTTTCCCCACGTCCTTTGCCTCGAAGAGGAAGAGTTTATCGTTTATCTCAGCGAGCCGGGCGCGGAAGTTGGGGTGCTTATCGAGGATGGTCGATATGAAGAGGCCCACTCCTATGGCCTCCATCCAGAGCGGCATTGCCTTCAGGGGCAGGCGCATGCCCTTGTATATCTCCTGCCTGAGCTTCTTTTTAATCTCTTCTCTTTCCATAACCTCACGCCAAGATAAATGGTGCGCGCGGCGCACCCTACGTTACTTCAGATTCTTCGTTTCGCTCAGAATGAGAACACTAAGGATAAGATTGCTTATCTCGCCCCACCCCTGGGGCTCGACCTTCGGGCTGCCGCGCCTGCGGAGCAGCATTCAATTTTTGCTATCCTGCAAAAATTGTCGTCGCGCAAACGCTCCTCGCAATGACAGACTAATCCCCCTCAGTCCCCCTTTGGAAAAGGGGGAAGAAAAACATCAGACCTTCACGCCAACGTGCACCGCAGCGATGCCGTTCATGAGGTTATGGTACTTCACGCGCCAGAGGGCCGAGGCCTCCATTATCTTTTTCAACTCCTCCTGCGGCGGGAACTTGCGGATGGACTCGGGCAGATATTCATAGGCGCTCCGGTTGCCGGTTATCATCTCGCCGACGTTCGGGATGAAGCTGAATGAATAAAGGTCATACGCCTTTTTGAAGAGCGCGTTCGTGGGGTGAGAAAATTCAAGGCAGATGACCTTGCCGCCTGGCTTCACCACCCTCGTCATCTCGCTGAAGGCCCGGTCCAGGTGCGTGACGTTCCTTATGCCGAAGCCGACCGTGGCGCAGTGGAAGGAGCTGTCCTCAAACGGTATCTCCTCGGCATTGCCCTGCACGAAGCGCAGGCCTTTTAAGTATCCCTTGTCGATGCACTTCTCCCTGCCGACCTTAAGCATCTCGCCGTTGATGTCAAAGACCACTATATTGCCATCTTCGCCGACCCTGTCCTTCATGAGGAGCGATATATCGGCTGTGCCGCCAGCAACGTCTATTGCAGACTGGCCGGGCCTGAGGCCTGTCTCGGACGCGACAAACCTCTTCCAGAGCCTGTGTATGCCGAAGCTCATGAGGTCGTTCATCAGGTCGTACTTGGAGGCGACTGAATCAAAGACCTCCCTGACCTTCTTCTCCTTCTCATGCTCGGGGATGGTCTGGTTTCCGAAATGCGTCATCTTCTCGGACATCGGGACTCCTGCTGGTGCTTTTTTGCTCCCCCTTTTTCCAAAGGAGGACTGCGGGGGATTATCTTTGGTGCGCACAGCGCATTGTTCTAAAAGCAGCGCGTCAGAACAAAATAGACCAAGGCGCGACGAAGGCGAGGAATGAGGCGTACTCTTTTTGTACGTCGCAGCGACGAGCCGAGGAGCAACGCAGGTATATGAAGTTATCACGCGCTGCCGTTAAAACTCAAATGGCTCGTACATCCCCGCCTCTCTCCTGCTCGTGGCGGTCTTGCTCCTGTAGCTGCCCTTCCTGTACTGAACGCCCTTTCTCTTCAATATCTTTTCGATATAATCAAGGTGCGGGCATGGCGGATAGTGGCCGTTGTCTGTCACCATGCAGGACGAGAGGTGGAATACTATCTCGTCCTTTTCTATCTCAGCCTTTTTCTTTGCCCTCTTTACAAGGTGCGCGACAGACCTCGATATCCTCCTGCCGGGGCAGCCGCCGCAGTTGAAGGGCACGACCATTATCTGCGCATCCTTCGGATAAGAGGTGAATGCGTCGATGCGCTTTGTGAACGAGTTTACACAGCAGAAGCCGCTGCACCTCTCCTTGGCAAAATCGCACTGGATGATGCCGATGACCTTTACCTTCTTATCTTCCATCCCTGCGGCCTTTCCTGAATAGCCTGTAGCCCATTATCGCGGCGACCCCGTAACCCGCGCCGCTCAATAGCGGTATGCCCCAGATTGCCGGGGAATCATCCGCAAAGACCGCCACGATAGATGCGCCTATGACGAGCGCGGCGACTATTATGCCGCCGCCAATCCTGCGCCCGGCGTAGTCGAGCTCGTCAGTCACCTCATCGAGCCTGTGATGGACAAAGCCTATCTTTATATCTTCCCTGAGCGTCCTCTTTACCAGCGTATTGAAGTTCACCGGAAGGTCGTAGGCAGTCTCGATTATCTCTTCGAGCTTCTCCCTGCCCTTCTCAACGAGCATCTTTGGCGAGAGCTTCTCGCGCGCCATCCACTTGAAGATAAGGGGCTTGGCGACCTCCCACATATTTACGTCAGGATAGAGCTGACGCCCGACGCCCTCAATTATGACCATCGACTTCTGCAAAAGGAGCAGGTTTGGCTGGAGTCGCATGTTGAAACGCTTGGCAGTCTGGAGAAGCTCCATCAAGAGGCCCGATATGTTTATCTGCTCTAACGTGCGGCCGAATATGGGCTCGGAGATATCGCGCAAGGCCTCCTCGAACTCGCTTATGCTCACGTCATTGCCGATAAGCCCCATCTCCCTGTGAACGAGGGCCATCCTGTAGTAATCGGCGCGCACGAGGTGGTAGAGCATGCTTGCCAGATACTTGCGAAGGTCCCTGTCGAGCCTGCCGACTATTCCGAAGTCGAGATAGATGATTACGCCGTCGTCCCTGACGAAGATGTTGCCGGGGTGAAGGTCTGCGTGGAAGATGCCGTGCTCGAATACCTGCTTGAAGAATATCCCGATGCCGCGTATGGCGACCTCTTTGATGTCTATGCCCCTGGCCTTCAAGGCCTCGACCTCGTCGATGGGCGTGCCGCTTATGCGCTCCATCGTAAGGACGTCCTCTGTGGTGTAGTCCCAGCAAACGCGCGGGATCTGAATTGCCGGGTCGTCCTTGAAAATGGAGTAGAACCTGTTGATGTTGACGCCCTCTATCGAGAGGTTCTGCTCGTTCTTTATTACCCGTTCGAACTCGCTTACGACCTCCTTTGGCCTGTAGCGGCGGGCTGCCGGGATATAGTTTTCAAGAAGGCCAGCGACGGTGTACATGACCGAGAGGTCGGCTGCGATGACAGGCTCTATGCCCGGCCTTTTGACCTTGACCGCGACCTTGCTGCCGTCGAACAGCTCAGCGTAATGGACCTGCGCTATGGACGCGGACGCCACAGGCCTTGTCTCGAACGACTTGAACTTTGAGCCTATGGGGGCCTTCAGGGACTCCTCTACCGCCTTCTTGACCTCTTCAAAGGGAACGGGCGGGACCATGTCCTGGAGCTTTTTGAACTCCTCGACCCAGTCCTCTGGCAGGAGGTCAGCCCTTGTAGACGCTATCTGTCCAAGCTTGATGAACGTGGGCCCAAGCTCTTCGAGCACGAGGCGGAGCCTCACGGGCGTGCTCAAGCCCTGCGCCTTCTTTGATACGAAGATCCTCTCGAGGGCAGGCACAAATGACGGCAGGATACGGAGCTCGCGGGCGATGTCGCCGAAGCCGTACCGTATGAGGGTGACGACTATCTCGTTCATCCTCTTCAGATTTTTGATAGCGCCCGAGGACATTTAGCGGTTACATTCCCTCTCTGAACTCGTTCTTCTCGAGCCTCGCCTCGAGGTCAGAAACCCTCTTTTCGAGCTTGTCTGCCTTTTCCCTCGCGATGCGGGCCATCTCCTTTATGACCTCGATCTCTTCGGTCGTGGCCACGTTGAGCTTCTCGAATACCTTGCCCGATGACGATGCGACCTCTTTTTCTATCTTGTCCTTGGCCGTGTTGACGACCGAGAGGAACTCCTTCAGGGCCTTTATGCCCTCGTCAACCATCCTGTTCTCGACCTTTTCCTTCAAGGGAAGGCCCGCGTCGCCAGAGGCCTCCTTGTTGGCCTTGCCTGACTTCTCGAGCTCATCCAATACCTCCCTTGCCTTTCTCTCAAGCCCCATGCCTATGAGTATCGCCTTATCGAGGAGATCTGCCATAACTGCCTCCTTTTGCGGTCATGCCTGGACCGCATTTAAATAGTCTTTGCCGGCGCCCCCGCGGTACCAGCCGTTTGAGAAGCTCCCTTCAGTCACTGCCTTCAATTCCTTCAGGCCCTCAACAGGGCCGAGCGTGCCGTTTACGCGCGCCCTGAAGACCTCTGCAATCCGCGCGGTGTTCTTATGCTGCGGAGAGATGCGCAACGCCTTCACGCCTATGGCCTTCAAGTCTTCGACGACCTCAACGAGCGAGCAGGTGCTCGCGCTCAATATTGACGTGCCGTTTATGGTAAAGAGCGGCTCGCCCTCGACGGTCTTCAATTCCATGCCGTCAGGGTACTTCATGCAGTCGTGCCTGCACCCGGTCTTGGTGAGGCCGAACGCCCTTGACGTGTAGCAGCGCCATGAGAAGGCAAGGGGCATCTTGCCGTGGGCAAAGACCTCGCCGGATATGCCGGTCTGCCTTATGCTGTACTCTATCGATTCCCTCGAAAGCTCTACGGGAAAGGCGATTCTGTTGACGCCGATTGATTTCAGGAACTCAATCGTCGGCGCGTTGTATGACGTTATGTGCGGCCCGGCAAAGACCTCGCGCTCCCTCGGGTCTGCCATATTGAATACAGCCATGTCGTTGGCCTCTATGGAAGTGCCGTATGAGAGGAGGCTTCTCGTAAGCTCAAGCTCCTCCTCGTTGGAAATTACAGCGAGACTCGATAACGTTACCTTTTTCCCCGCGTCCTGCAGCATCTTTATTATGGCCTCGATGTCATTTAGCCTCAGGCCTATCTTCCTTGTGCAGACGACCTCACCGACGTAGACCCTGTCCACGTCCATTCTGGCCGCCTGCTCGTAGAAGCTCTTGATCTCGTCCTGACGCCATTCAAAGAGGACCGGACCGAGGGTAATTTCCATGGGAAAACCTTCTTTAAAGGGCATTTTTCCAGTTATAAAGTATGCTACATGGGACAGGGAAAAACAAGGGTTTTGAGGGGGATTTCAGGCTGGTTTGCCTCAGTACTCGACCTTTACGAGGATAAGGCCCTGAGGAGGGGCTGTCATGGCCGCTGCCGAGCGGTCCTTTGCCTCTATTATCGCGGGTATCTCGGCAGGGCTTATCTTGCCCTTGCCAACGGCAACGAGGGTACCAGTCATTATGCGGACCATGTGGCGGAGGAAGGCCGTTCCCATGACCTCGATTTCAATCAAGCCCTCACCCCGGTCAAAGACCTCTACTGAGGTCACCTCGCGGATTGAGTGGAGCGCCTCTGAGTCGGCTGCCCTGAATGAGGAGAAGTCCTTTTCGCCTATGAAGTGCCTGGCAGCCTCCCTCATTGCCGCGATATCGAGCGGCGTGAAGATGTGCCAGGTGAAGTTGCGGGCCATTGCGGACGGGTGGTTCCTGTTTATTATCCTGTAGAGGTATATCTTGCCTTTTGAATCCCGCCTCGGGTCAAACCAGTCGGGCATATCCTGAGCGTCTTTGATTACGATGTCATCTGGCAGGAGCGCGTTCATGCCCTGCATGATGTTGTAGCAGGGTATGGTGGACTCGGTTTTGAGGCTCGCGACCTGACCGAGGGCATGTACCCCGGCGTCAGTGCGGGAGGCCCCTGCTATGGCGGCCTCCTTCTGGGTGAGCCTTGTCGCGGCATCGATGAGGGTGCCCTGTATCGTGGCAAGGCTTGCCTGCACCTGCCACCCGGCGTAGTTCGTGCCTTCGTACTCTATGAGGAGCTTTATATTGCGCATGGCTTAAAATAGAAAGCCCTCTCCCAAACGGGAGAGGGCTCAAGAATCGAGGCTTAGATGTAGTCCTTTATAAGCGCCTCTGCTATCTGCACGGCGTTCAAGGCCGCGCCCTTGCGAAGGTTGTCGGAGACTATCCACATATTGAGGCCATTGGGCACAGTGTCGTCCCTTCTTATCCTTCCAACAAAGACCTCGTCCTGCCCGGCTATGTCCGCAGGCATGGGATACGCGCCCTCTGATGGGTCGTCTATCACGACGACGCCCGGGGCCTTTGATAAGAGCTTCTTTACATCCTCGGGGTCGATGGGCTTCTCTGTCTCAATATTCACAGCCTCTGAGTGCGCGACAAAGACCGGCACGCGCACTGTCGTTGCCGTGATCTTCACGGAATCATCGCCAAATATCTTCCGGGTCTCGTTGACCATCTTCATCTCTTCCTTGGTGTAGCCGTTGTCAAGGAAGGAGTCTATCTGAGGGATTACGTTGAAGGCTATCCTGTGCGGGAAGACGTTGACGCCAGGCTCCTTCATGTTGAAGAGATCCCTCACCTGCTGCGAGAGCTCCTCCATCGCCTCCTTGCCCGCTCCCGATACCGACTGATATGTAGAGACGACTATCCTCTTTATCCTGTACTTATCGTGTATGGGCTTCAACGCGACGACCATCTGGATGGTCGAGCAGTTGGGGTTGGCGATTATATTCTTCTTTTTGTAAAGGCCGATGTCCTTTGGGTTGACCTCAGGCACGACCAGCGGCACGTCAGGGTCCATCCTGAAGTGGCTGGTATTGTCTATTACAATGCAGCCCGCCTTCGCGGCCCTGGGCGCGTGCTTGGCGCTCACGCTCGCGCCCGGCGAGAAGAGTCCTATGTCAACGCCCGCGAAGCTTTCATCGTTCAGGTCGGTGACGAGCTCTTCGTTGCCCTTGAACTCGATCCTGTTGCCCGCGCTCCGCTCTGAGGCGAGTAGCTTTATCTCTCCAACAGGAAAGTTCCTCTCCTCGAGTATCTTCAAGAACTCTCTGCCGACGACGCCTGTTGCACCGGCTATGGCGACATTGTACTTTTTCTTCTTCACTTTAAACCCTCTTTCCACGGTACTTCAAATATTCGATAATGATAAGGCAAAAACGCGGTTTAAGTCAACCCTACTTTCTTTTTCGCGAAAAGAAAGCAGGGCAAAGAAAAAGCAATTCTTGCATCAGCGCACAGGGGTGGTATGTTCCTTTGATCTGCCGCCGAATACGACCAGCATGACCGCCCCGACTATGACGAGCATGGCGATGTACCCGGCGGCCGTTACGCTCTCACCCGCTGCAGCCACGCCGAGGAGCACGGCAAAGACCGGGTTTACGTATGCGTAGGATGTCGCAAGAGAGGCCCTTACGTTATTGATGAGCCAGGTATAGGCGCTGAAGCCTATGAGCGCGCCGAATATCATGAGGTACAGGAGGGCCAGCAAAGAGCGGGTCGATATCGCCTCAGGCATGGGCTCTCCCCACAGGCCGCTCATGATGAAAAAGAGTGTTCCGCCGGAGATCATCTGGACAGCGGCGTTCATGAGCCCGTCAGGCAGCGGAAGCTCCCTGCCCAAGGCAGAGCCGAAGGACCAGCCCGCAGTCGCGATGATGAGGGCCGCTGCGCCCATAGGGTGGGCCCGTAGGCCGCCGTCGAGGTTAAGGATGACCACCCCGGCAAAGCCCAGAAGCACGCCTGTCCACTCAAGGGAGGTCGGCCGCCTCTTCCAGATGTAGCTGAATAGGATGGTCCACAAGGGCACTGTGGCAACACCGAGGGCAGCCAGAGACGATGCCACCCACTGCTCTGCGTAGACAACACCGCCATTGCCGATCGGCAGAAGGAGCGCGCCGACCAGAGCGCCTGCCAGCCACTGCCTTGCATGCGGCGATTTTGTGCCGGAGAGCCTCAGTATGAAATAGAGCACCCAGCCGGTCACAAAGAATCGGAGTCCAGCCATCATGAAGGGTGGAATGGACTCTATCGCTATCCTTATGGCGAGGTAGGTCGAACTCCAGAGAACGTATACGGACGCGAGGGCGACAATTATCTTGAGCCGCGCCCCGCTCTGCTGACTTTGCAAATAAAAAACCTCCAACTCCTGATGATAACCTTGCGCTGAGTTGGAGGCAAATGGAAAAAAATATTACATTTCCCTTTTTGAGAATCCGTCGCAAAAGACCTTTTTCCGCGCTGACGCGCGGCATCGGGCATAAGGCTCGCTCGCTGACTGCCTCCATCCTCCGCGCTCGCCCCTTATGTCGTTCGGCCCTGTCGGGCCTCTCTCCTTCTGCCCCGGCTCGCGCGCCCTTCCTCCACCCCTATGCTCGCTTACGCCTTATGCCCATGAGCGTTTTAAAAACAAAAGAGCATTATATTCCGGCTTCAAACCTTCTCGCTCTCCCCAGCTCCGGCCTCGAGTTTATCTCCCAACTGCCGGGCCTTTCTCTCGACCTCGTCGTACTTTGACTTGGCGAAGGAAATATGGCGTCCAAGCGTGTCGAGGTCTGATGCGAACTTATCGAATTCACCGCGAAGGCTCGTGAGGTGCGCGAGAATCTCCCCTGCCCTCTCCTCTATCTCCATGCCCTTCAGGCCCATGACAATGGTCTGGAGATATGCGTAGAAGCTGTTCGGAGAGACTGGCACGACCCTTTTGGAAAGGGCATAGTCCGAAAGGGTCGCTCCGGAATCGTCAGCCCTTGTTATGAGCTCATAGTAGACGCCCTCTGACGGAAGGTACATGAGCGCGAAGCTCAATGTGCCCTCGGTCGGCCTTATGTAGCTCGCGGCAATCGCGTCAACGTGCTTCCTGCAATCAGTTGCGAGCCTGCGTGCAGCTAAGCGCCTCTCGTCGTCTGTCTCGGCCTCGACAAGGCGCCTGAAGTTCTCAAGCGGGAACTTCGAGTCTATTGGCACGAGCCCTTCCTTGAGCTCAATGACCGCGTCCACCCTGCTCCCGTCTGAAAAGCCGTGCTGAAGGCTGAAGCGAGCCTTTGGCAGGCATTCGGAAAGGAGATCCTCTAACAATAACTCGCCAAGTCCGCCCCTTGCCTTTGGCGCGGCAAGTATCTTCTCAAGGCCCGAGATGCTTTTTCCCACCTCATAGACCTGCTCTGTTGCCTTAGAGAGCTCGCCCAATGCATGGCGCACCTCGCCGACGGCCCGATGGGCATTGTCCATGCGAGTGTTTATCTGTCCTGTCGAGGAATTTATCTGGGCTGTGACCGAAGAGAGCTGCTCTGCCACCTGGCCCGTGACAGCGGCGAGCTGGCTGTTTATGTGGCGGGTGCTTGCGACAAGCGAATTCTGGAGCTCTGACCTCAGGGAATCGATCTCGCCCCTGATGTCAGGCGTGCCCCGGGCCCCTCTGGCGAGCATTATTACCAACGCCAGAAGGCCCAGGGCTACAATCGCGAGAAGGATAACTGCGGCCAGTTCCATCTAAACTCAGGCGTGCGCGTGAGTATCTTTTGAAGAAACAGCGCCAGTGGCCTTGGCGGAGTTCCGCAGCATGAACTCCCTTGCCTGGTGGACAAAGGCCTCCATCCTGGTAACC
>CAZDUP010000058.1:5705-10138 GCA_964508625.1 uncultured Thermodesulfobacteriota bacterium | reverse complement strand
GAATTCAGGAGGGTTTTTATGATAGCCGCAAGCGTGATGACCACGGAAGTGCTCACAATCAAGATCTCCGCCTCGATGCTCGACGCGTTGAAGCTGGCGCACGAGTCCAGGGTCAGGCAGATCCCGGTCGTTGACGAGAACAAGTTGGTCGTGGGCATCATTACGCCGAGGGCGCTCCTTAAAGGCATACTCCCGAAATACGTCACCGAGGGGCTCATAGCCGACGTGAAGTTCGCGCCAGAGCTTCCCGAGTTCGTGCATAACATAGACTCCCTCGCCTTGAAGAAGGTCGAGGACGTAATGGAAAAGGAATTCATAGCGGTCACA
Organism: uncultured Thermodesulfobacteriota bacterium; assembly: GCA_964508625.1. Classification (GTDB taxonomy): domain Bacteria; phylum Desulfobacterota; class GWC2-55-46; order GWC2-55-46; family GWC2-55-46; genus UBA5799. The sequence goes on along the minus strand of CAZDUP010000058.1, from coordinate 9,811 downwards.
CCTGATACGTCGTCGATGGAGGTGGCGACACTTCTCCTCCACTCGAAAAAACACGCGGAGAGCGTCCTTGTCGTGGACGACCGCGGCGCGCTCCTCGGCATAATCTCCCCCTGGGACATCTTCAAGAGGCTGTGGGACTACGCAGAGAAGAAGCAGTAACGGGCATATACGCCCACATACCCTTCTGCATAAGAAAATGCCCGTACTGCGCCTTCAATTCGGCCTCTGCCCCTGCGGAAGGCATACCTGAGGCGCGCTACATCGCCTCCCTCTCGAGAGAGCTCTCCGATATCATAAAAAGAGAAGGCCTCTTCGGCCCGCCCGCTACCGTCTATCTGGGCGGCGGCACGCCCTCTCTGCTTTCGCCGCAGGCAGTATTAGATCTTCTGCGCTCGATAGAAAAGACCCTGGGAAAAAGCGCGAGGGAAGTTACCATCGAGGCCAACCCGGATACCCTTACACTCCCAAAGCTCGAAGGCTACCTGGCCGCGGGCATAAACAGGCTCTCAATAGGCTTTCAGTCGTTTGATGAAGAAGGGCTTGCTGCCCTGGGCAGGACGCATACAGTCGAGAGGTCTCTAAGCGCCTTTGAAATGGCAAGAAGGGCAGGCTTCGGGAATATCGGCATGGACCTCATCTTCGGCACCCCCGGGCAGACCCTCAAGGGATGGGAGGCTGCCTTGAATAAGGCAGTTGACCTCGCGCCAGAGCACATATCCCTCTACGGCATGACCATCGAGGAGGGCACGCCCTTCTACAGGAAATACGGGCCTGGGAAAAAGGGCCTTCCTGGCGAGGAGAAAGAAGCCCGGATGCTCATTGCGGCTGTACGCGTCCTCAAGGCAGCTGGATACAGGCATTATGAGGTATCTAACTTCGCGCTGCCTGGCTTTGAAAGCATGCACAATACGCTTTACTGGAAGGGCAACCCATATATAGGGCTCGGCGCTGGCGCGCATTCATATCTGCCCTGGCCTGGCTGGGGCAGGAGGTGGTGGAACGAGGCCTCGGCTGGCAGGTACATGGACATGGTGGAAACGGGGCTTGACCCTGCTGAGGGCAAAGAAGAGCTCAGCCAAAAGGAGGCCATGACAGAGTCGGTCATGCTCGGCCTGAGAATGGTAGATGAAGGCATAGATGCGGAGGCTTTTTACGCGAGGTTCGGAATATACCCGGCAGAGGCTCTCACCGGCCTCGGCGGCCTCATGGATGAGGGCCTTGTCGAGAAAAAAGCGGAGACGATAGTTATCACCCAAAAGGGCCTGCTTGTGCTCGACGAGGTAGCCCTGAGGCTCCTTTGAGGCCTTTTTATGCCTGAGCGGTCCTTGACAAGCCCATTGGCGGCTGTTATTTTTATTGGGCTATTCATCCTTAATCATATATAATAGATAAATATTTATTATCTCCAGTTTTGCATTGAAAAAGAGGGCGTTTCAGAATGAACGGCTTCTCCGAGCGCAACAAAAACATATTAAAGGCAATAGTCCAGGACTATATCAGGACAGCCGAGCCAGTGAGCTCAAAGGCCATTGCCATGAACCATTCGCTCGGTGTAAGCCCGGCCACCATAAGGAACGTCATGGCCGAGCTCGAGAGCATGGGCTTCCTGAAGCAGCCGCATACCTCTGCTGGCCGCGTCCCCACTGAGAAGAGCTTCAGGTTCTACATAGACACGCTCCTTGACTTCCAGGAGCCGGGGCAGCTCGACAAGGACCTGTTGAAAAAGAGCTGTGAGAGGTCTGCGTCTGTCGAGGAGATACTCTCCGATACTGCAAAGGCCCTCTCGACCATAACGAACTGCGCCGGGCTCATGTTCATACCACGTAAGGTGGGCTTCACAATAAGGCAGATAAACCTCCTGCCCATAGACGCCTCGGGCCTCATAGTGCTCCTTGTATCCAGGTTCGGGGTGGTGCAGAGCAGGGTCGTCCGCATGGCCGGCATAGAGAAGCTCGAGGTCGAGAGGATATCGAATTACCTCAATTCCATTGCCGAGGGGCTCACGGTAAAGGAGCTGAGGGCCAGGATAGTCGAAGAGATGCAGCGGGACAGGAATCTCTACGACGAGCTTCTGGCAAAGGCCCTTCGCCTTGGGGCCGAGGCCATTGGCGAAGAACAGAGGGCAGGCGAGAGCGATATCGTGGTCGAGGGCAAGGTCAACATGCTCGGACAGCCAGAGTTCAGGGACGACATCGAGAGGATGAAGAAGATATTCTCCGCCTTTGAGGAGAAGAGTCTCCTGGTGAGGATACTCGACAAGAGCATGGACAGTAGCGGGCTCAGCATATACCTTGGCTCAGAGAACACGGTAGAGGAATTCGACTGCCTTAGCTTCGTCACGTCCCCTTACGGCAATAGGGAGGCCATCGGTACCCTCGGGGTTGCCGGGCCCATGAGGATGGACTATCAGAGAATAATACCGCTGGTCGACTATGCATCGGGGCTATTGAGCAAGGTCCTGTAGCAGGCATGAAATAAGTCCATCTGCTTGTCGAGTCGCGGAGGTCGCTGCGACGTACATGAAGAGTACGACTCGCTCCTCGCTCCCCAATTTAACCGGGGCCTTGCATATGGAGCTTTTTGAGCAGCCTGAAATTGATTTTTTGCTCGACGCCAGGCTTGCTTTTCAGGGCCTCTGGCCCTACATTTTGTAAGACAGGCGGCATTCTGCGGGGAAACTTTCTTTCAGGAGGGTTTCCCCGAAATATTCCGAGCCTGAATCAAATCAATATTTCCGGGGAAGGTATGGAGAAGGAAGAGGGAATGGAAAAAGAGACCGCCGAAGGCTGCGAAGAGCGCCTGGCCGAGACGCCTGAGGAGGAGATAAGGCGTCTTGCAGAGCAGCTCGAGGCCAGATCAAAAGAGGCGTCGGATAACTACGACAGGTACCTGCGCGCACTCGCCGAGCTCGAGAACTTCAAAAAGAGGACCGAGAAGGAAAAGGCCGACGCCATCAGCTTTGCCAACGAGAGCCTTATTGAAGAGATACTGCCAATAGTCGACAACTTCGAGAGGGCGCTCGCCCACGCGAACGGCGAGGAGAACCTGAACGCCCTGAGAGAGGGCGTGAAGCTCACTGCTTCGCAGATGCTCGCGGCATTGAAGAAGTTCGGCCTCGAGGAGATAAAGGCTTTGGGGCTGAAGTTCGACCCCACGGTCCATCATGCCATTTCAGAAGAAGAGAGCGCTGAAGCAGAGCCGGGGACAGTGGTGAAGGAATTCCAGAAGGGATACTATCTCAAGGGAAGGCTCCTGAGGCCGGCGATGGTAGCCGTCGCGAAGAGGCCGGAGGCGCATTGACGACAAGATGAACCGCGAAGAGAAGGATTTTTACAGGATACTCGGTGTGGCGCGGGACGCGAGCACCGACGAGATAAAGAAGGCATACAGGAAGCTCGCGCACGAGTTCCACCCTGACAAGCACTCGGGGGACAAGGACAAAGAGGACAAGTTCAAGCTAATCAATGAAGCCTACGAGACCCTGAAGGACCCGAATAAGCGCGCCAACTACGACAGGTTCGGCTTCGCTGGCTCAGGCGCAGGGGGCTTCGGCGGCCAAGAGGCAGGTTTCGGCGCGGACTTTCAGGACATCTTCAGCGATGTCTTCTCCGACTTTTTTGGGGGAGGCGGCAGGAGGAGGCCAGGACCTGAGCGCGGTCCTGACCTGAGGTTCGACCTCGAGATAACATTTGAAGAGGCCGCCTTCGGCACTGAGAAGACGATAAGGGTTCCAAGGACGGTCCAGTGCTCGAACTGCTCAGGCACCGGCGCAAAGCCCGGCACGCACGCCACGACCTGCTCGACATGCGGAGGCGCCGGACAGGTCAGGTTCCAGCAGGGCTTCTTCAGCATATCGAGGACATGTCCGGGCTGCCAGGGCGCGGGCACCATCATAAAAGACCCTTGCTCTGATTGCAGGGGCAGCGGCAGGACAAAGTCAGTAACGCCCCTTACTGTGAAGATTCCCGGCGGAGTTGACATTGGCTCGCGCCTGAGGCTCTCTGGAGAGGGAGAATACGGGGAGAGGAACGGCCCTTCGGGCGACCTCTATATCTTTATTTCAGTCCTGCCCCATCCCATATTCATGCGCGAGAACGACGACGTTA
>CAZDUP010000058.1:0-5695 GCA_964508625.1 uncultured Thermodesulfobacteriota bacterium | reverse complement strand
ACGTTATCTGCGAGGTGCCGATAAGCTTCAGCCAGGCCGCGCTCGGGGCTGAGATAGAGGTGCCGACCATAGAAGGCCCTGCCAAGCTCAAGGTCCCGGCAGGCACCCAGTCCGGCAAGGTATTCCGCATGCCCGGAAAGGGCATAGCCTCCGTTCACACCGGAAGGCGCGGAGACGAGCAGATAATAATAAAGCTCGAGACGCCAACGAAGCTCAACAAGAGGCAGAAGGAGCTCCTACAGGAGTTCGCAGAGATAAGCGGCGAGGACACGACGCCCCTTAGAAAGAACTTCTTCTCCAAGGTCAAGGAAATCTTCGAATGAAAAAGGCCTTATTCGTACTTCTCGTGATACTCCTTGCGCAGGGCCAGGTGAGCGCCGCGTGGTTCAGCAAGGCCGACTCCCTCGTATCCATATTCGAGGACATGGACCTGAACGGGCCGGGCATAGAGAACATAAAGAGGCTCGAGGGCTTTGTCGAGAAGAACCCGGACGCCGAATACATAGACGAGGCGCTCCTGAGGCTCGGGCGCATCTACAGCGAGAAAAAAGAGTTCAGGAAGGCGGCAGAGGCCTACGAGCTTCTTGTCAAGAATTTCCCGCAGAGCAGGTTTAAAAACGAGGCCTCATACGAGCTCGGCCTCATCAATTACAGGACAGGCAGGCTCGACCTTGCCAAAGGCGCGCTCGAGGCCGTGAGCACGGACAGGGGAGCCAGCCTTCAGCTTCGCGCAAAGGCGGCGCGGTTTTTAAAGGAGATAGAGAAGGCCGCTTACGGAATAGATGCCGCAGAGGACACGCCCGCGATAGGCGTGCTCCTGCCCATGAGGGGCGATTACGCCTCATTCGGCGAGGACGCGCTCTCAGGCATACTCCTTGCGGCCAATGTATTCGGGAAGACAGGGGACGGTGTAGACGTGATAGTGAAGGACGTCTCTGACCAGACAAAGATAGGCTCCGCGATCCAGGAGCTTTCAGCCAACAGCAGGGTGGCCGGAATAGTAGGGCCGCTCCTCGGCTCAACCGCGATGGAGGCTGCGAGGCACGCGCAGGCGAACAGGGTCCCACTCATAACGCTTTCGCAGAAGGAAGGGGTCACTGACGCCGGGGATTACGTATTCAGGAACTTCCTCACGGCAGGGGACCAGGCCGCGGCCCTCGTTGACTACGCTTCAGGGCTCGGGGCAAAGAGGTATGCTGTCCTCTACCCGCAGACCTCTTACGGCACAGAGTTGGCGAGGCACTTCGAGGCTGCTGTCAAGGCAAGGGGCGGGGTGCTGGTACGCCAGGCCGCGTACCCGCAGGGCACGACTGATTTCAGCGAGAGCATAAAAAGGCTCTTCGGCGTGCAGGCAAAGGAGCGCATGGAGGGCAGGCGCAAAGTGAGGGAGTTCAACCCGACCGTAAAGGCAGACGCCCTCTTCATTCCAGACTCTCACGAGCCCATTTCTCTCATCGCGCCATATCTCGGCTATTATAATATAAAGGGCCTTAAGCTCCTGGGGCCGAGCGGATGGAACTCTCCGAGACTGGTCGAGCTTGGCGGGGCGAACGTCGAAGGCGTTCTCTTCGTTGATGGCTTCCATGCCGGGAGCTTGAGGGACGGGGCAGCTGATTTTTCCAGTCTCTATGGCGAGGCCTATGGAAAGGCCCCGGGCATACTCTCTGCCGAGGCCTTTGACGCGGCAAGGATGATGATAGAGGCATCCGCCGGGGCTGGCGCGGGCGGAAGGGACGCATTGAGGGACGCGCTCAGGTCAATGAGGGAATTCAGGGGCGCGACAGGGTCCATATCTTTCAACTCGAGGAGAGAGGCGCAAAAGAAGCTCTTCATCCTTACTGTCCAGGGCGGCCGCATAATTGAGGCCGTGAACTGAAGAAGGTCTTAAGGGGGGTCTGTATGGGGCTTACTCACATCGACGAGCGCGGCAAGGCCAGGATGGTGGACGTAACCGCGAAGGCCGCGACCGAGCGCGTGGCAGTGGCAAAGGGCAGGGTGCTCATGAAAAAGGAGACCCTCGGGCTCGTCTTGGCCAATGAGGTGAACAAGGGCGATGTGCTGGGTGTTGCGCGCGTTGCCGGGATAATGGCCGCGAAGAGGACAGGGGAGCTCATACCCCTGTGCCATCCGTTGAACGTGACGAGCGTCGAGGTCGACTTCTCGCCCGTTGACGACCCTCCTGCCATAGACATAACCGCAACCGCAAAGGTCGCCTCACAGACTGGCGTCGAGATGGAAGCCATGACTGCGGTCTCGGTCGCTGCGCTCACCATCTATGACATGTGCAAGGCAGCGGACAAGGAGATGACGATAAGCGAAGTGCGGCTCGTGAAGAAGACTGGGGGAAAAAGCGGGACGTTTATCCGCAAGGGTGAGCCCGCCGGCTCTTAAGGCTTCGATTAAATTGCTATTTACATTTCCGCACCTTTTCGGTTATACTTCTGGATTATGGAAAAGGACAGGGCTGAGTACTTCAAGACGCTTCTAAACGGAAAGCTCGAAGAGCTTCTGAGCGGCGCAGGAAAAGCAGTTTCAGGGATGAGCGAAAAGGAAGAGAACTTCCCTGACCCGACTGACCGGGCCTCTCTGGAGACTGACAGGAACTTTCTCCTGAGGGTCAAGGACAGGGAAAGAAAGCTCATCACCAAAATCAAGGAGGCGCTCAAGAGGATCGACGACGGCTCCTACGGCGTCTGCGAGCTTTGCGGGGAAGAGATCTCCGAGAAGAGGCTTGAGGCAAGACCGGTCACCACGTGCTGCATTGAATGCAAGAAGGAAGAAGAAGAGCTCGAAAGATCGCGGAACGCGCAAAGCTGACCCGGGCCTCATAGCCTCTTGCTCCATCTCATCTCACGACCCCTCTTTCGCCTCATCTTTCAACGGGGAGAATAAATGCCAGAACTTAGAAAAGACCCCATCGTAGGAAGGTGGGTCATAATATCTACCGAGCGGGGCAAGCGCCCCTCGGAGTTCGAGTTCACCCAGCCCACCCTGAAATCCGGCTTCTGCCCGTTCTGCCCGGGCAACGAGCCCAAGACCCCGGCCGAGGTGCTCGCCTACAGGAAAAACGGCGGCGGCCCCAACTCCCCTGGCTGGCACGTGCGCGTGGTCCCGAACAAGTACCCGGCGCTGAAGGTGGAGGGCGAGCTCAACAGGGAGGGCGACGGCGTCTACGACAAGATGAGCGGCGTGGGCGCGCACGAGGTAATAATAGAGTCCCCGCTCCACACCGACACGCTCTCCAGGATACAGCCGCGGCAGTTCGAAGAGGTGCTCTGGGCCTACAGGGACAGGATAATCGACCTCAAGAAGGACCAGAGGCTCCGCTACATACTAATCTTCAAGAACCACGGCGAGGCGGCAGGCGCGACGCTGGAGCACAGCCATTCGCAGCTCATAGCCCTTCCAATCATCCCGAAGAGGGTGGCCGAGGAGCTCGACGGCGCGCTCGAATACTACAACTTCAAGGAGCGGTGCGTCTTCTGCGACATAATACGGCAGGAGATAATGCAGGGCATCCGCGTCGTCTCGGAGAACAGGGACTTCATCGCCATAACGCCGTATGCGCCGAAATCTCCCTTCGAGATATGGATTATGCCCAAGGTCCATGAATCGAGCTTTGAGAACTCCCAGAAGCACCAGTACGAGAACCTCTCCCTCATATTCTCCGACGTATTGAAGAGGGTGGATAAGGTCCTGAATTTCCCGCCGTACAACTTCATACTCCATGCCGCGCCAATAAAGGACGGCGCGTCCCAGTTCTATCACTGGCATTTCGAGCTGATTCCAAAGCTCACGAAGGTGGCGGGTTTCGAGTGGGGCTCCGGCTTTTACATAAACCCGACCCCGCCTGAAGAGGCGGCCAAGTTCCTGCGGGAAGCCAAGGTCTGATTCTCTCCGGTTCCATTGGACTCTAAACCGGGTTTCAAATGGAATATGATATAATTGAACAAGTAAGCGAACTGGCGGCAGCCTCATGCCCGCTTGAAGAGAAGCTCGATAAGGCGGCATCTCTCCTTGCGGATTATCTCGCATTTGACGGGTGCGCGGTGCTCCTCCTTGGCGAGAACGGCTATATGCGTAGCGTTGCTGCCAGAGGCCCGGAGGCCCTGCCTCTCTACAGGTCAGGCCAGGGCGTGCCTGGTCTGGCTCTCACCCGGGGCGCCCTCATAGAAGTGCACAAGGAAGCAGGGGACAGGTCCTGGGACGGCATAGAGGACAGCGGCCTCGAGGGCTACAGGACAGCCCTCGCATATCCGCTCAAGGAAAAGGACAGGGCCTACGGAGTCCTTTTCTTCAGGGCCAGGGCCAGGGTGAGGCTCACGCTCCTTAAAAGGCAGATACTGAAGCTATCTGCCATGCAGCTTCTCATACTGGTCAAGAGCACTGAAGTCCTTAACGACCATCACAGGGTCTACACCGAGCTCCTCGAGATGCAGCAGAAGCTCGTCAATTCGGAGAAGCTCCTGGCGTTGGGCGACATGGCCGCAACCATGGCCCATGAGATAAGGAACCCGCTTCTTAGCATCGGCGGGTACGCTGCGAGGCTCAAAAGGCAGCTTCCTCCCGGCTCGCCTGGCCTGGACTATCTCGAGCAGATGGGCGCTGAGATAGGACGCATAGAGAAGATCATGAACGGCATCATCCGGTTCCTTAAGGACAACGCCGTTGAGCTCAAGCCGGACGACATGCACGCGATGATGGACGAGGCTATGGAGCTCTTTGCAGACGAACTCGCGGTCCATTCCATAAGGGTGGACAGGCGCTCGGGCTCGGGGCCGCTGCCGGTGCTCGCTGACAGGGAGCAGATGAAGATAGCTTTTGACAACCTGATAGCCAATGCGATACAGTCGATGGAGAAGGGCGGGACGCTCACGCTGGAGACCTCCCGCGCGGGCGAATTCGCGATAGCATTGGTCTCCGACACCGGAGGCGGGATAGACCCTAAGTACCTGGGCTACATCTTCAATCCCTTCTTCACGACCAAAAAGCACGGCACCGGGCTGGGGCTCCCCATAGCCAACTCCATCATAATGAGGCACAAGGGCACGATCGAGGTCCGCAACGAGGGCCAGGGCGCCGCTTTCATAATAAAACTTCCCTTTGCAGGGGCCGCTGCCGGTACCATGGAACGGCAGGAGGCAAAGGGTCAGGCGGTTTAAGCGGAATAATTTTTTGTCAACGGAGTTTCCATGAAGAAAAGGATACTTGTCGTAGACGACGAAGAGGGATTGAGGCTCCTTTACAAAGAGGAGCTCGAGGACGAGGGCTGGGACGTGGAGCTCGCGGCCTCCGGCGAGGAATCTCTCGACAAGCTGGAGAAGGACTCCATAGACCTCGTGCTCCTCGATATCAAGATGCCGGGCATGGACGGCGTCGAGGTATTGAGGCGCGTAAAGGAGAAGTGGAAGGACCTGCCCGTCATCCTCTGCACAGCCTATCCACACTACAAGCACGACTTCGGCACTTGGGCCTCTGATGCCTACATCACCAAGTCTTCGGACCTCACAGAGCTCAAGCAGACCATCAGGGACATCCTCGGTAAGAAGCCATGATCCTGGTTACCGGCGGAACAGGTTTCGTCGGTAGCTGCCTCGCAAAAGAACTCCTCAAGAATTCGTATAAGGTCCGCGTCCTCTCAAGGCGCCCTGAACGGGCCGCTTCGCTCATCGAGGCGGGCTGCCAGGCCGCCCGC
>CAZDUP010000057.1:7525-10147 GCA_964508625.1 uncultured Thermodesulfobacteriota bacterium | reverse complement strand
GAGGACGGTCACCCCGCCCTGTTCTGTATTCTCTCGAGCACGGAAAGGAGCATCTCCTTGTTGACCGGCTTCTCCATGTACTCGACCGCGCCGAGCGAGAGCCCGAGATCCCTGTCATCGACCGCGGATATTATCACTACAGGTATATCGGCCGTATCCTGGCTAGCCTTCAATTCCCTCAGGACTTCCCATCCATCCTTCATGGGGAGCGTTATGCCCATGATGATCGACGACGGCCTCACTTCCTGAGCCTTTCGAAGGAGGTCCAGTCCATCTGCCGCGATAACGGTGTCGTACTGGCCGCCGGAGAGGTATATCTCGAGGAGGTGGTTTATGTCCTGGCTCTCGCTCGCCACGAGCACACGAATGCGGGCCTCGCCTCCCGCCGGAGCAAATGTCTTAGAGGACATTACCGGGACGTCGAGCTCGTCCGTTCCCTGCGGGAGCTTGACGTAGAAGGTCGAGCCGCTTCCTGCGACGCTGTCCACCCAGATGGAGCCGTTGTGGAGCTCCACGAGCCTCTTGGTCAGGATGAGCCCCAGCCCTGTGCCGCCGTATTCGCGCGAGATGGAAGAGTCGACCTGCTCGAACTCCTTGAAGAGCCTGCCCTTGTCCTCGTTCTTGATGCCTATGCCGGTATCGCTTATCCTGAATGTTATGAAGCGCTCCACCTTCATGCCCGCGGGCTCCTCGCTTATGTCCCAGTCCACGCTTATCTTGCCGCCAAGGAGGTTGAACTTCACCGCGTTTGAGAGGAGGTTCATCATAATCTGCTTGAACTTGGCCTTGTCGGCGTAGAGCTTGGGCGAGGCCGGGACCGATTTGGACTCTATGCCTATGTTCTTCTCGTGCGCAAGCGGCCTTATTATGCCGAGCACCTCTCCAAGCACCTCCATCACGGAGAAGCTCTCCGGCACAAGCTCCATCCTGCCTGCCTCTATCTTCGAGAGGTCGAGTATGTTGTTTATGAGCTGCAGGAGGTGGCTTCCGCTCGAATGCACGTACTCTATGTACTGCATCTGCCGGTCGTTCAAGTCGCCGAACGCCTTCTCCTGGAGGAGCTCTGAGAAGCCTATTATGGAGTTGAGCGGCGTCCTGAGCTCGTGAGAGACGTTGGCGAGGAACTGGCTCTTCATCCTGTTCGCCTCCTGGAGCTCCAGGTTCGCGAACTCAAGGGATATCTTGCTCGATGAGAGCTCCGCGTTGGCGTGCGTCAATGCGTCCGTCCTCTCAGCGACCTTCTGCTCGAGGGTCGAGTAATAGTTCTGGAGGCTCTCGGCCATCCTGTTGAACTCGGTAGCGAGGTTGCCTATCTCGTCCTCGGTCGCCACCGGGGCCCGCTCGCCCAGATTGCCCTGCCCGATCCTCCGCGCCGACTCCTCTATGGCGAGTATCGGGCGCACGATCGAGCGAGTCAGTATCAGCCAGAGCCCTCCGGCAAAGATGATGGCAAGTATGGTCAGGGCGAACGTGACGACGATGATGACCTTCGCGAAAAACCCGCTCTCGGTGTAGGACTTGTAGGCCGTGTCCCTCTCTTCCTTTATAAGTCCCTTCAATGAATTGACGGTGGCCGTGAAGCTCCTGTTGCCCTCGGTCCTTATGAGGCTAAGCGCCGCGTCCCTGTCGCCGAACCTGGAGATGTCCTCGACCCTGTCGTGTATGCCCCAGTACTTCCCGAAGTTGAGGATAAGCTCGTCATAGAGCTTCTCCTGCCCCGGCGCCACGCCCATCGCCATATAGTCGGCAAGGAGCCTGTCTATCTTTCTCCTGTGCTCGTCTATCGAGCCTTCGAGGTACGACTTGGATGATATGTCCGAGATGATCGTATGGAGGAACATCTCCTGCCTGGCCGAGAGGAACTCGTTCTCGACCGAGGAGAGCGTCTCTCCCCTCTTGAAGGAATCGACATATAGGCTCTCGGTGACCTGGGAGAGCTGTCCGGCGTTATAAAGGCCGACGAGGCCGCCAACGCCCATCATGAAAAGGAGGAAGAGGAATACGACCGCGAGCTTGTTCGATATGGAAAGGCTGCTGAATATACGTTTCATTGCGTACCATTGCCCGTATGCGCGGGTTCCGGCTCGGCGACGTCCTCGTAGACGAGGGCCACGTGGGATATCTCTCCGCCGGAGTCATAGACCGGGAAGCTCCTTATGCGGAGCTTTCTCGAAGGGCCGGAGAGGCCCAGCTCCCTCGTTGAGAGCGCCGAGTACTTTATTATAAACTCTGTGGAGTAGCCTTCATACGATTTTCTAATGGACGTGACCATGCCCTGCTCCTTGAAGAGGCCGTCTTCGAGGACCGAATATGAGCTGTGGTCAAAGTTGACTTCAACGCCAAGCAGGTGCCTGGCCTGGGCGTTCATGATGGCGCACGTCCCTTTCCTGTCAAAGACGGCGAGGCCGTGAGGCAGCTGGTTCATGATCCGCTCGAGGAACTTTCTCGCAAGCAGCTCCTTGCGGAAGAGGGCGGAATGGCCCGAGGCCACGGCAATGGATGCTGCCGTCGCTTCGAGAAACGGAGCCAGCTCAGGCGAATAACGCTCCTTGCCGCCGTACATGGACAGGAGCACTCCGGTGAACTCCCGGTTGTAGAAGAGAGGGGCAGACACCACCTGCT
>CAZDUP010000057.1:7152-7515 GCA_964508625.1 uncultured Thermodesulfobacteriota bacterium | reverse complement strand
CGGGCTGGAGAGCTCCGCCCTGTCAAAGGCGCGGACAGACTTCTCAAGCGACTCCACCGGAACGGAGAGCGTCTGGCCCTGCCGTATGAAGCCCTCGTCAACGCCGTGGGCGGCCTTGAGCCTGAGCGCTCCGCCTTCGAGCAGATACACGGCGCCAGCAACGGCCCTGGCGCTCGACGAGGCCTCGAGTAGCGCCGCGTTGAAGACCTCGGAAGCCGCGAGCGACCTGCCAGCAAAGGTCATGACGGTGCTCAATGAGGAAAGCTGGCCAGAAAGGCCGGCGGAGAGCGCCTTGAGGCCTTCTCGTTCCTCCTCCCGGCGCAATATGTCGGTCCTGAAATAGGCGAGCATCAGATTGAGCCT
>CAZDUP010000057.1:0-7142 GCA_964508625.1 uncultured Thermodesulfobacteriota bacterium | reverse complement strand
CGGACTCGGTGGAATCGTCCTCAACGAAGCTGGCGTCCCTGTCGCCGGAGAGCACCTTCTTCACGGTGAGAGCTGCCCTGTTAACAGGAAAGAAGAACTTCCTGTAGAGGATAAAGCTGCCAGCAAGCAAGAGGAGCACGACGCCTGCGACGCTCATGAGGGCGAGGTTCTTGAACTCCCTGAATACTACCTGTCTCCGCTCGGTTATGTATGAAAGGAGCCTCTCCGCCTTTTCCGTGACGAGCACGGTATTGGTGTCCACCGCGTTATGGAGGAGTATTATCTCGTCCTGGCTCATGGCGTCGTTTAGGCGCTTAAGATCGTCGCGTATCGTGGCGAGGTCGAACTGCATGCTGTCCACTGAGCCGGTGAGCATGGCGTCCTCTTCCCAGATGCGGCTGTACAACGGGTCCTCCCGGAGCGTGCTCAGGTTCACCATTAGCTCATCGACGCTGCCCCTTATTATATCTATGGTGCCGTATTCAAGCTTCCAGGCCATGATGAACATGTCAAGGAGGTATTCGAGCTTGGATATGGACACGCGGGATGAGCTTATCTCGCGGTGTATGCTGTCATAGAGCTCGACCTTGTGGGATTTGAGGAGAAAGGACTGGTATTCCGCAATGGCTACTATGAAGATTATCGTGAGCGTGATGAAGAACTTCTGGAAGATCGTAAGCCGCCTGAAAGGTGATTTCATAGGAAAGCGCCCTTGTTGGGACTGGAAAGGCTTGAGCGGGATACGGTTGAGCCGGCCTGGACAGATTGCATCCGCCTCCGCTATTTCAGAAGCCGCTGGACGTTCTTCTGGAAGTCCTTTAGCTTTATGGGCTTGGGCAGGCAGAAGTCGGCCCCGCACTGGATTATGCGCTCTATGTCGTCGCTTCCGTATGCCGTGACCGCGAGTATCTTTATCTGGCTGGTGTGCGCGTCCTGCTTTATGCGGCGGCAGACCTCGAACCCGTCTATCTTTGGCATCCTGATGTCGAGCACCAGGAGCTCGGGCTTGAAATCACCGACCTTTATAAGCGCCTCGTAGCCGTCCCCGGCCGTCTCTATCTGATAGCCGCCGTTCATGGCCTCGAGCGCGCCCTTGACGAACTCACGGACGCCCGGCTCGTCGTCGATTATGAGGATCTTCTTCCTCACCGGAAAGAACTCTTCTTTTATCTCGAGCTTGTATTTATCGAGGAATGTGAGGAAGTCCTCCCTGTTGACGCGGAAGTGCCCGCCCGGCGTCCTGAACGCCACGAGCTTGCCGGCAGCTATCCACTTCTTCACCGCGTTGATCGTCACGTGGCAGAATGCGGCTACCTCACCGGTCGTATATGGCTTCCTGTCTTCGTTCATCCCTGTAAATGGCGCAAATCAGTCGGATTTTTGAGAAAAGAAATGGGTTACAATTTTTATATTATTCATCATATCTGTAATGAAATTCAACGTCAAGACCTTTTTGATGTGCAGGCCTGGGGCTTAAAGGCTTTAAAATCAGGATTTTTCTCGTTATCGAGGAGGCAGATACAGTGCGCGGAATTTGGGCTCGCCATCATACGTTCGCCAGGAAAGGCAGCTAAGGGAGGTATGGCGGTTTCAGACTATTCCACGCTCTTCCAGTCCGGCCCTGTCTCGATATTGACGACAACAGGCACCTTGAGGGGCAGGACGTTCTCCATCTCGGACCTCACTAACTCCTTTGCCTCTTCCAGCTCCCCGACAGGGGCCTCGAATATGAGCTCGTCGTGTATCTGGAGGAGCATCTTCGTGCCCATACCGGAATCCCTGAGCCTCTGGTCTATCCTGAGCATTGCCGCCTTTATCATATCCGCTGCCGAGCCCTGAATGGGGGTGTTGATTGCGAGCCTCTGGCCGAGCCTCATCGTGGACTCGATTGGGCTCTTGAGCTCAGGGATGAACCTCCTCCTTCCAAACAGGGTCAGCGTATATCCCCTCTGGGCTGCCTCGGCTATCGTGGAGTCTATGAAGGCCTTTACCTCTCTATACCGGTCGAAGTACCTCGTTATATAGTCCTGGGCCTCTTTCATCGAGATGCCGAGCTCTGTCGAGAGCCCGTAGGCGCCCATGCCGTAGATGATGCCGAAGTTTATGGCCTTTGCCCTGCGCCTCATCTCCCCTGTAACAAGGGCGGGCATGATGCCGAAGACCTCGCTTGCGGTCCTCGTATGTATGTCCTCGCCTTTTATGAACGAATCGGCCAGTATGGGGTCGCCGGAAAGATGGGCGACTATGCGGAGCTCTATCTGAGAGTAGTCGGCGCAGATGAACCGGGAGCCTGCCGGAGCCACAAAGGCCTCTCGTATGCGCCCCGCCATCTCGCCCCTTATGGGTATGTTCTGAAGGTTAGGCCTCGAGCTTGAAAGGCGGCCCGTTGCCGTGACTGTCTGGTTGAAAGAGGTATGTATCCTGCCTGTCGCCGGGTTCACTATTTCGCTCAATGCATCGACGTAAGTTGATTTGAGCTTCGTTAGCTGGCGGAAGTTTATTATGAGGCGCGGCACCTCGTGCTGTGCGGAGAGCTGGGTCAGGACCTCTTCATCGGTTGAAAAGCCGGTCTTGGTCTTTTTTACGGGCTTCAACTTGAGCCTCTCGAAGAGGAGCTCTGAGAGCTGCCTCGGCGAGTTGATATTGAACTCGGTCCCGGCTGA
Source organism: uncultured Thermodesulfobacteriota bacterium (assembly GCA_964508625.1). Classification (GTDB taxonomy): domain Bacteria; phylum Desulfobacterota; class GWC2-55-46; order GWC2-55-46; family GWC2-55-46; genus UBA5799. The sequence goes on along the minus strand of CAZDUP010000057.1, from coordinate 4,479 downwards.
TGCGTAGATCTCGCGTTCAAGCGAGGCAATCACCCTCTCTATCTCTTTGGAAAGGTCAGTCAGCTTCCCGACATCCACCCGTATCCCGGCTGCCTCCATATGAGAGAGGACCTTTGCGAGCGGAAGCTCGATTTCAGAGTACAATCCCCAGAGATTATCCGCCTCAAGCTCTTTCTTAAGTTTTCCTGCAACTTCAAGGATAATAGAGGCTTTTTTGCACTCCACTCTTGTCTCGGCGAACATGTCGGCCCCATCCCTCACCTCTTCAGGCGAGACGCCGAGTAGCTCATAGCCCAGAGCGCTTATGGAATGGTCTGGCTTGGATGGGTTGACAACATATGAGGCAAGGGAGGTGTCCATCTCGATGCCTCCTGCCTCTATACCCATCCTGCTGAAATAGAGATAGAGCGGCTTGGAGTTGTCCGTATGCTTCGATATGGCAGGGTCTTCGATGATGGATTTGAGCGCATCGGCGACTGACCTTTCCGAAAGCGCGTCCATGCCTGCAGGTATGTACCGTGCCTTTTTCCCGCCCAGCCCAATTGAGAGTCCCTTGAGACTGCCGCCGAAGCCCTCATCCGTCAGAGAGCATATTATCGAGAACTCCCTCAAACCTTGAAGCTCGTGCGCGAGCACCTTGAGCGCTTTGAGGTCTACAATGCCCCCGTAATCAGCCCCCTCCTCTTCGACCCTCGGCACCTCAGGTATCAGCTCCTTCAGGAGCTTCCTGAACTCCATCTCTGATAGGAGGGATTCGAGCGCGGCAAAGTCAGGGCCCGTGTACCTCAGGTCCTCGAGCCCGCACTCCACAGGCACGTCCGGGTTCAAGGTGACTATCTGGAGGGAGAGCATGGCCTGGTCTTTATTAGCCTTGAGGTTTTCCTTTAACTTCGGCTTGGAAATACTCTCCACGCCTTCAAAAATATTATCAATAGAGCCGAACTCATCGAGGAGCTTCGCCGCAGTCTTCATGCCGATGCCTGGCACGCCCGGCACGTTGTCAGACGCATCTCCGGCAAGGGCAAGGAGGTCGCGTATCCTCTCCGGGCCTACCCCGAACTTCTCCTTTACCTCTGCAGGGCCGTACTCTTTTGCAGTCATGTAGTCGAGTATGACCGTGTCCTCGTCAACGAGCTGATACATGTCCTTGTCGCCGGTGATGATGGCTATCTTGAGGCCCTCTGCCTCGAACCTCTTTGCAAGGGTCGCGATGACGTCGTCTGCCTCGAAGGAGGCCATCTCGAGGCAAGTCACGTTGAAGGCCTTTGCCGCCCTCTTCACATAAGGCACCTGGACGCTCAAAAGATCCGGCATTGGCGGCCTCTCGGCCTTATACGCAGGCATGAGCTCGTGCCTGAAGGACGGGCCCTTGACGTCAAAGGCTATGACCGCGTACTCGGGCTTGAAGTCCGCGAGTATCTTTCGAAGCGATTGCGTGAAGCCGTAGACCGCGTTGGTCGGGAGGCCTTTTGAGGTCGAGAATGTGGCAGGTATGGCGTGGAAAGCCCGGTACATTATCGAGCTTCCGTCGATTATGAAGAGTCTTTTCCTTATTTCTTCACTCATCCTTTGTTTGACAGCCCTCCGGTGAACGTATATACTGCACACATGTACAGGGCCCTTCTCTTCCTTCTGCTTACGCTCGCTACGCTCCCTGCCTCTGTATTTGCGCAGGGTGATTCAATATCCGCCGCAATCAATATTGTAGAGAAATTCCAGAAAGAAGCAAACATATTAATGAGGAGCGCTGGCCTCCTCGAGAGCCCGGACTTCATGGCGCGAATGGCCGTGAGGGACCTCGAGCAGGCAAGGCTCACCGAGACATCGGGCGTGCGTCGCTCGGAGCGCGTCTACGGCATCGTGAACTCGTTTACCCTGGATACTCTAAACACATTTGAGTCGAGGGGCATGATGCTCTCAGGGCCAGAGCGCCAGCGCCACGCCGAGGCGATGAAGAGGCTTCGCGACCTGAGGTCCGAGATGCTCGACAGGTTGAGAGCACAGCTCTCTTCCGAGATGCCGATTGAGGCCGAGCCTGAGGGCGTCCCATCGATGGACATATCGCCCTACGACGAGGAAAAAAATCTGCCGGACGGACCGCCCGGCATACTCTTCAGATAAAAAAAGGCCCGCCGGACAGGCGGGCCTTTTTTGATTTTCAGCGTTACCGCGAGAACCTTCTCTTCTGTCCGTCGCGCCTTTGCTCCCGGCCGTAGCCGCTGCTGCCCCCGGCCCTCTTCGGACGCACAAAGACCCTTTCAACAGGCCCGCGCGAAGGCGCATGGCTGGATGAAGGCTCCTGGACAAAGCCCGTTATCTCCTCGACAGCTATCTTCCTGCCAAGAAGCTTCTGGATATTGTTCAAAAGGTCCCTCTCCTCGGATGCCACCAGCGATACGGCGGCTCCGTTGGCCCCTGCCCTGCCAGTGCGGCCTATGCGGTGTATGTAGTCCTCTGGCACGTGCGGCAGGTCGAAGTTCACGACATGAGGAAGGCTGTCGATATCAAGCCCTCTCGCGGCGATGTCGGTTGCTACAAGGGTGCGCACAGAGCCGTTCTTGAAGTCTGCGAGAGCCCTGGTGCGGGCAGCCTGGCTCTTGTTGCCGTGGATGGCAGTAGAGTTTATGCCGTCGCTTACAAGCTGTGTGGCGAGCCTGTTGGCGCCGTGCTTTGTGCGCGTGAAGACCAGCACCTGCTTCCATTCCCTCTCCCTGATGAGATGGGAAAGAAGGGCGCGCTTTCTCGTCTGGCTCACCGGATGGACTATCTGCGTCACAGTCTCGGCAGCAGTGTTCCGGCGCGCCACCTCTATCTGAACGGGCTCGTTCAGGAGGCCGTCAGCAAGGCGCTTTACCTCGTCATTGTAGGTCGCGGAGAAGAGGAGGTTCTGCCTCTCCCGCGGAAGCAGGTTCAGTATCCTCTTGATGTCGTGTATGAAGCCCATGTCCAGCATGCGGTCAGCCTCGTCAAGGACGAGTATCTCTACCTTCGAGAGGTCTGCCGCCCTCTGCCCGGAAAGGTCGAGGAGCCTGCCGGGCGTGGCAACGAGTATATCCACACCGCGCCGGATGCTGTCTACCTGCGGCTGATAGCCGACGCCGCCGAAGACGACCGCTGAAGAGAGGTGAAGGTTCTTGCCGTAGGTGCGCACGCTCTCATGGACCTGGGCCGCGAGCTCCCTCGTAGGCGCGAGCACGAGAGCCCGGGGCAGCCTGCCCCTGCCGCCGTGCTGCTTGCCGCTCAGCAACTGGAGCATGGGTAGCGTGAAGGCGGCTGTCTTGCCGGTGCCTGTCTGGGCGCCTGCGAGCACGTCGCGGCCTTCGAGGATCACGGGTATTGTCTTTGCCTGTACGGGCGTGGGACTGGTGTAGCCCTGAGCCTGGACGGAACTCAGCAGTTCGGCCTTGAGGCCGAGTGAATCGAATGACATGAGATAAACTCCTGGATACGGCCTACCCAATCAAATTGGGCCGGTCTTAGGCGGGATCGCGTTTAAGGTTATTCTGGGCGAAGGTTGAATGGGATAGGCCAACCATGACACAGCTGACACCGACCGAATGGCGTCAAGGTTAATCGTGAAACTATAGCAGCAAAACACGATAATGGGAAGGGAAAAATCGAAAAATATCAAGAAAACAGGCTAACATGGTGATTTTACAGGGAATATATTTCACCGTACAAGCAATGGACTCTTCGCATTCGACATAAAAGCTCATAATAATCAATTGACTTGAGCGGCTCTCCTGCTGTATTTGTATAGGTTATAAACATTCCAGACAAGACCGGAGGAATATGGACAACAAACCTCTTATCTACCAGGGCTATCAGCCAGCCGAGGGCGGACAGGCCGGGCAAGCGCAGCCGCTCACCGGTTTTCCACTCAGTCTCGGCACAGAGATGATCGTTGAGATACAGAACGTAAACCAGCGCATAAAGGTCGCCATCGCGGGTTTCGAGAAGGACAACTTTCTCCTCATCAAGCTCTCCCCCAATGACCTCATGGGCACGTTCAGGAGCGAGGCCGTGACGCGGAGCCCGGTGAACGTAAAATTCCAGCACAGGGCCAAGGTCTACAGCTTTCCGGCGGAGATACAGAGCATAGTCTCGAACCCCTGCAAGCTCATGTTCCTCTCGTTCCCGACGGCCGTGGAAGAGACACAGGTGCGGCCTGACCACAGAAGGGGCTGCGCCCTGCCAGCCATGATAATGGTGAGCAACGACATCGTGGACATCATGATAGCCGATATCAGCAAGGACGGCTGCCAGTGCGTGATAAAGATATCCGGCACCCGGGGAGAGATGCTACAGAAGCTGGTTCACGTCAACTCGGTCGTGGACCTGATGGTCACCTTCCCGGAGACAAAGGAGAGGCACCGGATTGCGGGTCGCATAAGGAACATAGGCAGCGACGCAGAGAAGATAAGCCTGGGCATGCAGTTCGAGAACCTCTCGCCCGAGGCAAGGACGAGGATCGAGGGG
>CAZDUP010000056.1:0-10328 GCA_964508625.1 uncultured Thermodesulfobacteriota bacterium | reverse complement strand
TACTGGTCGAGACCAACAGGCGGGGCGAGTCGCTCCTCGGCAGGCCCAGAAGCGAGATAATAGGCATGCACCAGAGCCAGGTGCATCCGCCGGAACTGGCAGCCGAGTACAGGGAAAAATTCGCAACTCACATAGCGCGCGGCAGGGCCGCGGACTACGACGGCCTGGTCATCCAGAAGGACGGGACTGTCATCGATGTTCACATAAGCGCCGCGCCCATAACGATCGGCGGCAGGCGGCTCATACTCGGCATTTTCAGGGACATAACCGAGAGGAAGAGGCACGAAGAGGAGATACTGAGGAGCAAGCGCTTCACGGAGAGCCTCATCAGGTCCATGCACGACGGCTTCAGCATATTTGACGAAGGCAAGAGGTTTGTGGACGGCAACCCGGCTCTTTTCAGCATGACAGGCTTTGAGCGCGAGGAGCTTGCCGGAAAAGGACCGCCCATGCCCTACTGGCCCGAGGTCGCCGGACAGATGGAAGAGATGTTCGACGAGCTCGAGACAGGGGCTGGCGGCGACCGCGAGTTCGTGTTCAGGAAAAGGGACGGAGCCGCGTTCCCGGTCATAGTAAGCCCGTTCGTGCTGCGCGGCTCTGGCGGGGAGATCGTAAACTACTGCGCAACGATAAAGGACATAACCTACAGAAAAGAGATGGAGAGCGAGCGGCTGAGGAGCCAGAAGCTCGAATCGCTCGGCACTCTCGCGGGCGGCATAGCCCACAACTTCAACAACCTCCTCACAGGCATAATGGGGAATATCTCGCTCGCCCTACTCTTTGAGCCGGGCGAGAAGATAACAAAGCGGCTGGCCGAGGCCGAGAAGGCCTGCTATCACGCCAAGGACCTTGTAAGGCAGTTCATCACCTTCTCGAGGGGCGGCGCGCCGGTGAAGACCCCGGTCGCCCTGGATGCCGTTGTCCCGGAGTGGTGCTCGCTCGTGACCTCCGGGTCCAGGTCCAGATGCGATTTTCAGATAGAGAGCGGTCTCAAGCCGGTCAACGCCGACGAGGGGCTCATCTCGCAGGCCATACAGAACATCGTCATCAATGCCGGCCAGGCTATGGTGGACGGCGGCGTCATCAGGGTATCGCTCTTCAATGCCTCGGCCGATTCGCAGGGCCGCGGCCTTGGCGGCCCGCATGTATGCGTCAGGGTAGAGGACAGCGGCGTTGGCATGGGCGAGGCCGAGATAGAGAAGATATTCGACCCGTATTACACGACCAGGAAGGAGGGGTCTGGCCTGGGGCTGGCCTCTGCCTACTCCATAGTGCGCAGCCACGGCGGCTTCATCGAGGTTAAGTCAAAGCCGGGGCATGGCTCTTCCTTCTCGGTCTACCTGCCTGCCTGCGAGGCCGCCTGCGAGAAGAAGGGCTCGCCTTTGATGAGCGCGCAAGGAATAAAAAGGGTGCTCGTCATGGACGACGAGGAGATGATAAGGGAGGCGGCATCCGAGATATTAGACCACCTCGGGTACGAGGTCGAGTCTGTTGCGGACGGGGCAGGGGCAATTGAGGCCTTCAGGTTAGCCAAAAAAAACGGCAGGCCCTTTGACCTCGTGATAATGGACCTCACCATCCCCGCTGGCATGGGCGGCAGGGAGGCTGTACGCCATCTGCTCGATATAGACCCCGGCGCAAAGGTGGTCGTCTCAAGCGGCTACTCGAATGACCCTGTGATGGCGGAGTTCTCGAAATACGGCTTCTCAGGCGTTATCGAGAAGCCATACAGGGCAGGGGACATGTTATCCGTCATCAAAAAAACCCTGGCCTGAAAAACCCCATAGCTAGCGCAATGCCCGCGGCTCGCCGCTGGGAGCTTCTATTATTGCCCGTCCGCCCTTTGCCGGTATGTGGCGGAGAGACTTTATTATGCGCGTACCCTCCTCAGAGCCTATGAACTCGAGGAACTCCCTTGCCTCTCCTCCCGGCTCTCCCCTGGTCACTATATTGAAGTCCTGGTAAAAGGTATACTCTCTGCCGATGGTCGATTCATCGGGCAGCACGCCGTCCACCTTCAATAGCTTCACGCCGTCCGCTTCATAGCCGTATATCTGCTGGCCTATTGCCCCTGCGTTCTCCATTACCAGCCTATTCGTGTGTTCGACCGGGTTTACCTTGCCATCGGGCAGGAGCTCCTCTATCCTGCCGTAGAGCACGGTCTGCTTGCTCATGGTGTGCCTCACGCATGGCGCGAGCATTACGTTCTCTATCTGGAGGTCAGGCCCGCCCACCTCTTTCCAGTTACGTATCCTGCCGGAGAATATGCCCTTGAGCTTATCGTATGTGACGCCGTCAACCGGGTTGTCCTTGTTTACTATGAGGACGATAGGGGATTTGGCGATCACCCTGTTCACCGCGCCCTTCGGGAGGTTTTCGTCGAGGCCGTTCTGCGTGCTGACGCCCATGTCCGCCTCTCCGTCAGCGGTCTTGTAGACACCGAGGGTGCAGCTGAATGATGAGACCTCTGCGCTGAACGACCTGTTCGTCTCAGAGTATGCCTTCGCGAGCCTTGATATGAGCGGTACGCTGCAGGGGTCTCCGGCAATGGTCATCCTGGACTCTGCGGCCAGGGGCCATGCGATAAGGGCAGCGAGCATGAAGAACGCGGCAAAATGTCTCGTCGTCAAGGGTGCGCTCCTCTGTCTGGTTTTATTGATTCAGGAAGCTCTGAGCAGGTTTTATTTGCTGTCATTGCGAGGAGCGAAGCGACGAAGCAATCTCCAAGTGCTTGACTTGCAAAAAAAGCTAAGACTGTTTCGCTTCGCTCGCAATGACGAGCCAATAATATCAGAGATTCCTTATTTTTCCGAACAGGGGATAGTGCAAATGATAAAACGCAAGGTCAGCCGCGCTTGTCCTCTGTGAAGTAGTCTGGGTCCTTTGTGGCGTCAGTAGCCGATTCCCTGAAGCGCAGGCCCTTCATGTACGGGTGCTTCTTGCCTTCGGCATACTCCCTGGTTATCATGACGTATGCGTCCCTGGCCTCCTCGACCGACTTCGCGTTCGTGATTATGTCGTGGGCCAGGTTCAGCGCGAGATAGTTCATCGCCTCGCTCCATGAGCGCGAGGCGATGGTCCCGCGCGTGCGTTCCGCGACTACGCTGCCGTCGAATATGGCCAGGTCGTCGAACATGTCCTCGGGCACTTCGTACGCGGCCGTCTGCTCGAGGGAATCCATGTGCGGGAGAGGGAAGTTATGCTCGATGGGCTCTCTTCTGACCGTTATCTCCTCCCATACCCCTGCCTTCTCCCAGACGAGAAAGCCCCTGGTGATGTGGTCCGGGGAGCCGTACCTGTCGATCATCTCCTCTGCCGCCCTGCGCGATGCGTCCGGCCACCTCGATACCACGTCGAGGGCGGTCTTTATGCTGAACGAGCGATGGGGCGGGCCGCCCCTGGTGAGCGCATCCTCTGCTGCCAATGTAAGAGGAAAGGCCGCCATGATAAGCAGCAGAGTCATGAGAGTCAACGCCCTGGCGAACATGCGGGGCCTCCGTTAGCTACACCATATTAAATGATAGCAGGAACAAAAAGGTCCGCAACACGGCCAGGCCCGCTCCGGCGTGCAAAACCTGAATCCTGAGATATACTTTATTCGACCCCGAAAATCGTAATTGTCATAAGACGAATTCCCGCGAGGTCCCGTACGCAGCCCGATCCTGATAAAAAAACAGAGGAGATGACTGCTATGAGGAAGAATGGAGCGCCTTTCTGCTGGAGAAAGAAGACATTTGCGGCAGTTTCCCTGGTGTTCATATCTGCTATCCTCGTCGCGCCGTTCTGGCTCGCCCGCAGCGCCCTGGACAACGCAGCCGTAGCAACGGTCGCGCCGGAGCATTCGATCTTTGACCTGCCTCAAGCCCTTACAGCAGTCGGACCGGAGCCGGGCTTCCAGTGGGGGCGACTCGTGGCCGCGATGAACCCTGCCCTTACAGCGGCTGAGGCCGAGCAGATAGGCCGCGCGGTGCTGCGGTACAGCGGCCTCTACGGCCTGCCGCCCAGCCTCATAGTGGCGATAATACGGGTCGAATCAGGGGGCGACCTCCTTGCCGTGAGCCCAAGGGGGGCGCAGGGCCTCATGCAGGTGATGCCCTTCTGGAAGCGCGAGCTCGGCATAGAAGGCACGCTCTTCGACATCGACAACAACATCCGCGCAGGCTCACATATACTCGCCGAGAACATAAGGCAATGGGGCTATAAGGAAGGCATCGTGAGATACTACAGGGGCAACATGCCGGTAAGCGGCGAAAAGTATTTTGTAAGAGTGCAGGCCGCGCTCAAGCGGACCGGTTAGGCTTGAGATTTCCGTTGCCACTCCGGCGGCGGTGTAATATCATGACCATATCTTGCCGGAGAGGAGCATCGGATGAAGTTGAAGATACAGGTCGGCGAGCCGCGCGGGTTCGACGCGGGCGACGGCACAAACAGGTTTACGGCCTCTGTCGTGAACGGCATGAACGGCTCAAGGGAGGTCGAGGGGCTCCCCAGGGCCGCTGACATGTTGACCAGCGGCAAGACCGTCGAGAAGCTCGTTGAGTACTGGTTCGTGGCATCGACTGCCCCGATAACCTTCGAAGGCTCCACCTTTTCGAGCCTGCTCTTTGTCCCGAGATACAAGACCAAGAAGGCGCCGCTTGATATGCTCGCAGAGGGCGAGCGTCTGGTATTCAACGCCATCTGGAGGCAGGACGGAGAGAATTGGGACGAGCAATCCGTCAAGGCGGCGCAGGAGGGCGGCATAGAGATAGGCGGCATGGTCGTCGCCAACGCAGAGATGGAAAAATAAGGTCATATCAGGTCAGTCAGCAGGGCAGGCTCTTTTCGAGCCTGCCCTTTTTTATTTGGAAATCAGAAAGCTCTGTTTTATTCTCTCTTAGGTACTAATGCCCCGAGGCTTTCGCACCAGTTTTTTAACTCCTCCCCTTGACGGGGAAGGCAGGGAGGGGGTGAAAAAAATTCACCCTCCCCTAAGTCCCCTTCCGTCCAGGGAGGGGAGGATTCGATGATACCCAGCGGCTTAGCGGCGGGGCGGTTCGTTATGAAAAATGCATATTCTGATAAGCTTATTTAATGAGAGGTGCTGAGGAATGGCCGTGAAATCCTGGAAAGCCCTTGTTCTGGTTGCCGTTGCCCTGTCAGCGGCCATTGCCGCCTGGCTTCTCCTTTACAGGGAGAAGGCGCCGGCTGATTTTGTCGAAAGCACGGGCGTAATAGAGGCTACGGAGGCTGAGGTCAGCTCGAAAATAGCAGGCCGCATCGAGTGGCTCTGCTGCCGCGAAGGGGAGAGGATAGAGCTTGGCGCGCCTGCCGTAAGGCTCGATGCCAGGGAATTGAAGGCAAGGGCAGCCGAAGGCAAAGCTGCTGTCGCTGCCGCTGCCGAGGCTATTGAAGAGGCGAGGGTGAGCCTTGAGAACGCGCGAGTCGAGAGGCAGGCCGTGTCTCACGAGGTAGAGGCGGCAAAGGCAGAGGTGGACAGGAGGAAGGCGCTCGCTGAAGAGGCGAAGGAGGACCTCGCGAGGGCAGAAGGGCTTTTCAAGGACGGCTATGTGGCCAAAAGGGACCTTGACAGCGCGAGGGCCGCGCATGACTCGAGCGCAGCTGAGCTTGCGAGCTCAAGGGCCAGGCAAAGGGGCGCAGAGGCGGACCTGAGGAACGCGGCCGTGAGCATCAGGGCTGCCCAGGCCCGCATCAATGCAGCCCTGGCAAGAAGGGAACAGGCCGCTGCCGAGTCAGAGGTATTGAATGCGCAGCTCGATGATACGCTCATAGCCTCGCCATTGACCGGCATCGTCTCATACAAGGCCTTTGAGTCAGGAGAGTACATAAGCCCAGGCGCGGTCGTCTATACGGTCTATGACCCTGATGACCTCTGGGCAAGGGTGGATATAGATGTGACGGCCATACATGACTTAAATTTGGGCAGCGCTGCCGAGGTCAGGCCAGCTGGCGGCGGCAAGGCGCTTGGCGGCAAGGTCATCGAGATAGGAGAGGCCGGGGGCTTTGCCACGCAGAGGGACGTGACAAGGGGCAGGCCTGACATAAAGACATTCAGGGTAAAGGTGGGCATAGACAGCCCGCAGGGCATCCTGAAGCCAGGGATGACTGTGAAGGTGACCATAAAATTCAATGACGAACGCGATTGAGATAAGAGATCTCGTAAAGAAATACGGCGATCTTACGGCCGTTGACAGGGTGAGCCTCGAGATACCCGAGGGGGACTTCTTCGGACTCCTCGGCCCGAACGGCGCGGGCAAGACCACGCTCATAAGGATACTGACCACGCTACTTAAGCCGACCTCAGGGCAGGCGAGGGTGCTCGGGTATGATGTCGTTGCAGATCCGGCCGCAGTAAGGAACGTCATAGGCGTCGTGCCGCAGGCAATGACCAGCGACCTCGACCTTACCGGTTACGAGACAATGGACATCTACGCGAGGTTCTATGCCATACCCAAAAAGGAGCGGAGCGTGCGCATTGACGAGCTCCTTACGATGGTCGGGCTCAGGGAGCGGGCTGGCGACCTTGTCGCTACCTATTCCGGGGGCATGAGGAGGCGCCTTGAAATCGCGCGCGGGCTTGTCCACAAGCCCGGCATACTTATCCTCGACGAGCCGACCATCGGCCTTGACCCGCAGTCCAGGCACGTGGTCTGGGAGCTTCTGGAGACGTTCAGGAAGGGCAGCAGGCTCACGGTCCTACTTACGACCCATTACATGGAAGAGGCGGAATCGCTCTGCGACCACGTGGCAATAATAGATTACGGAAAGATAGTCGCGCTCGATACGGTGTCTGGACTCAAAAAGGCAATACCGCAGAAGGAAGTCGTGGAGCTTTCTGTCACTGGCGTCGATATGGAAAAGGCGGTCGAAAAGCTGAAATCCGTTCCGAAGGTGACTTCAGCGGCATACAGGGACGACAGCGTCCTTGTCTCATCTGACCACGGGGCCGAGATAATACCCGACGTGGTAGAGGCGCTCCGCGCCATGGGAGCGAGGGTAACGAGAGTGACCCTGAAGGAGCAGATGCTCGAAGACGTCTTTATACACTACACCGGCAGGCCAATAAGGGAGGAGGAGGCGAAGAAGGTGAGCTTCCTCCTGGGCGCTGGCGTGCCGACGAAATGGGGGAGATGAGCAACCCCCCTCTTTTCTGAGGAAGGGGAGATCAAGTTCGTCATTGTGAGCGTAGCGCGGCAATCTCAGGTCTTCCGGATATAAAATGAGATTCTTCGTCGCCTGCGGCTCCTCAGAAGGACAGTAGGGTGCGCCGTGCGCACCAAAGATAATCCCCCTCAGTCCCCCTTTGGAAAAGGGGGATGAAAATGGTCGTCCTCTCTTTTCTAAAAAGAAGGTGGAATCAGTATGTACCGCTTCTTCGCCATACTCGAAAGGGACCTGAGGAAGTTCATAAGGAACCCGCTCGTGGTCGCAATGAGCCTCCTCATGCCCATCATCTATCTCGTCATCCTCGGCAACTCATTCCAGGGGGAGTTGAAGCGCCTGCCTCTGGCCGTGATAGACCTCGACAGGGGGCCGCATTCGGACAGGGTGATGGAGCTTCTTCGAGCCATAGAGGCTGGCCCGGCCACGCTCGACCTTATGGTCCTCTCTGACCAGGGCTTTGCCATGGAGGGCCTGCGCGAGGGTATCTTCAAGGGCGTGCTGATAATCCCCGAGGACTTCAGCCGCAATGTCATACGGCGGACTACCGCGGAGCTCGGGCTCTACCTCGACAATGCGGAGACCATATCAGCCAACGCGGTGCGGGCCTCTATTGCATCGGCGCTGCCCGAGCTTGGAGACGAGTTCATCTCCGTCAGGGAGGAGAGGACACAGACGAGGCTCCGCGACATTGAGCTATACAGGAAGATAGACTATGACCAGACGCTCATCCCGGGCGTCGTAATCATGGCCATATTCCTTGGAGCGATGACGACAGGAGCATTCAACATGGTCATGGACAAGTTCCTGGGCGTTGAGGAAAGTTACTTCCTTACGCCCCTTACCAAACGAGATATTGTAATGGGCCTCATCGCGAGCGGCCTTCTAATAACTACCGTGCTCGCGCTCATCGTCCTTTTTATCGGCTCTCTCATCTCAGGCCTCTATATCTGGGAGCTCATGAACCCATCGAGCTTTGCCCTCCTCATTGTCGTAATAATCCTCTCGACTCTCGGACTCCAGGGGCTCATGTTCATCATAATGGGGCGCATAAACCACCCGAGGATAGTCGGCGTGCTCGGAGGCTTCCTTAACGTCATACTCTTTTTCCCGAGCGGCGCAATATACCCCATAGAGAGCTTTCCCGGCTGGCTCAAGGGCTTTGCCTGGGTCAACCCTGAGACGTACTCGGTGCACGCGATGCGGGCCCTTCTTTTCAAGGGCGCGGGCCTCCAGGCTGTCGAGGCAGATATACTCTTCCTCGCCACCTTTGCTGTTGTCGCGGTGGCCCTCGGCCTGCTCGCGTTCAAGCGGGCGCTGTAGTTTTGGGGAGTTGGATTGAAATGAATATGGGCCTGTGATATCTTCCTTCAATAACCACACCGATTGACTTATGGGAGGCTCTATGGAACCCAGAAAGATATCAGAAGGCGTTTTCTGGGCAGGCGCCGTTGACTGGGACAGGCGTCTCTTTGACGCGCTCATACCGCTGCCCGACGGCACGAGCTATAACGCTTACATAGTGGAAGGAAGAGAGAAGACCGCTCTCCTTGATACGGTCGAGCCCTCGATGACGCCGGTGCTGCTCGAAGAGCTCAAGGGCATCAGGAAAATAGACTACATAATATCCCACCACGCGGAGCAGGACCATTCAGGCTCGATCCCCGCAGTGCTTGAAAGATTTCCTGATGCGAAGGTCGTCACTAGCCCCAAAGGCAAAGAGCTCTTGATGCTCCACCTGCACCTGCCTGAATCAATATTCATAACCGTCGCTGACGGAGAGACGATAGACCTCGGCGGAAAGACGCTCGAGGTCATATACACCCCCTGGGTGCATTGGCCTGAGACCATATCCACCTATCTTAAAGAGGACGGCATACTCTTCAGCTGCGACCTCTTTGGGTCGCACCTCGCCTTCACCGGCGTAAGCATGGACGACGAACAGAGGGTCTGCGAGGCGTCGATGAGGTACTTTGCAGAGGTCATGATGCCCTTTCGACCGACAATAAGGAAACACCTCGATAGATTCGAGAAATACGATATCAGGACCATTGCGCCGAGCCACGGCCCCATATACAGGGACCCGAGGTGCATAATGGCATCGCATAAGGAATGGGTCTCTGACAACGTCAGGAACAGTGCGATGATAGTCTACGCCACCATGCACGGCTCGACAGAGGCCCTCGTTGAGGCGCTCTCGGAAGGATTGTGGAAGAGGGGGGTAGAGGTCGAGAGGTTCAATCTCGCGACTGCTGACACTGGCAGGCTGGCAATGGCCCTCGTCGATTCAGCTACAATAGTCATCGGCTCGCCGACAATATTGGGCGGCGCGCACCCGCTCGTCATATCCGCCGCGTTCCTGGTGAACGCATTGAGGCCAAAGCTCAGGTTTGCCGCCATAATCGGCTCTGAAGGCTGGGCAGGCAAGATGATGGACCAGATAACGGCGCACATCGGCAACCTGAAGGCCGAGGCATTGGAGCCTGTATTAGCGAAAGGCAAGCCGACGCAGGATGATCTTGAGAAGATTGACGGACTGGCCGCGTCTATAGCCGCGAAGCACAAGGCCATCGGGATATTATAGGAGAGTCATGAAGACATACAGAAAAGAGCTCTTATTCAATCTGCCTGAGAGGGTCGGCTTCGTGAACATCACGCCCGAGGTAGAGGGCTGCCTGCGGGAGAGCGGCGTGAAGGAAGGCCTTGTGCTCGTGAACTCCATGCACATAACCTCATCTGTCTTCATCAACGACGACGAGAGCGGGCTCCATAACGATTTCAGGTCATGGCTCGAAGGGCTCGCGCCTCACGCGCCGACATCAAAGTACAGGCACAACGACACAGGCGAGGACAACGCTGACGCGCACCTTAAGAGGACGGTCATGGGCAGGGAGGTGGTCGTGGCCATAACAGGCGGACGCCTTGACTTCGGCACCTGGGAGCAGATATTCTACGGCGAGTTTGACGGCAGGAGAAAAAAGAGGGTGCTCGTAAAGATAATCGGGGAGTAGCTTACTTGGTCGAGAAGCTCATTGGTATTTTCGGTCTTTTTGTCTTTGCTGCGATAGCTTGGGCCTTTTGCACTGACAGGAAATCAATTAACTGGAGGCTCGTTGCATGGGGCATCGGCCTTCAGGCGCTATTTGCCGTCCTTATCTTAAAGACCA
>CAZDUP010000055.1:0-10335 GCA_964508625.1 uncultured Thermodesulfobacteriota bacterium | reverse complement strand
GTCTATCTGACGCCTACCATCATCAAGGACTTCGACCGCCTCGACGAGCTCAAGGAGAGAAAAGAGAAGGAGTACAATTCCGGGGCCGGTATTCCGGAGAAGCCCAAAGCGGCCCCAGAGGCAAAATAACATGGACGCTGGCGCGCTGCAAAAAAAGGATTCCCTGGAAGAAAACGATATCTCGCCCGCGATTGCCCAGAGGCTGCCGCTTTCCTTCGTGAAAAAAAACCTCGTGCTCCCGCTCAAGATGACTGACGAGGGGCTTCTCGTTGCCATTGCCGACGCGAGGTCGCTTTTTGCCCTCGACGAAATAAGGAAGGAGTTCTCCACGCAGGTCGTGCCGGTCATGGTGCCAAGGAGCCATATCCTCGAGGCCATACACAGGGTATATGACAGGGACTCTGGCAGCGCCGAGACCGTAGCGCAGGAGATAAGCGGCGAGAGCCTTGAATCCGTTGCAAGGCAGTTCGAGGAGCCCAAAGACCTCCTCGAGCTCACGGATGAGGCTCCGATGATAAGGCTCCTCAATTCGCTTCTTTTCCAGGCAGTGAAGGAGAACGCGAGCGACATACACGTCGAGCCCTATGAAAGGGAGATGGAGGTGCGGTTCAGGAGGGACGGGATACTGAACGCCGTAATCTCCCCTCCAAAGGCCCTGCAGGACGCGCTCATATCGAGGATAAAGGTGATGAGCGGCCTGGATATTGCCGAGAAGCGCCTTCCGCAGGACGGAAGGATAAGGCTCCTTGTGGCTGGCAACGATATCGACGCGAGGGTCTCTATCGTGCCGACTACCTTCGGGGAAAGGGCGGTCATAAGGCTCCTTGACAGGAAGGGCGGCTCTGTGAGGCTCTCTCAACTCGGCATGGCGCCTGAGCAGGCCTCTTTGCTGGAGTCGATGCTTTCACGGACAACTGGCATGCTGCTCGCCACAGGCCCGACCGGTTCAGGAAAGACAACAACGCTCTACGCGGCCTTGAACGCGATAAACTTCCGTGAGCGCAATATCATAACGGTCGAGGACCCGGTCGAGTACCAGCTCAAGGGAGTGGGGCAGATACAGGTAAACGCGAAGGTCGGCCTGACCTTTGCGAACGGACTGCGGTCTGTGCTTAGACAGGACCCGGACGTCATAATGGTGGGAGAGATACGCGACTCTGAGACTGCCGAGATGGCAGTGCAAGCCTCGCTCACCGGACACCTCGTGCTCTCCACCCTTCATACCAACGATGCGCCATCAGCGGCTGCAAGGCTCGTTGACATGAAGATAGAGCCCTTCCTGCTCTCGTCTTCTCTCCTCGGGACAATAGCCCAGAGGCTCGTGCGAAAACTCTGCAATGAGTGCAAAGAGCAATACTCGCCCGGCCCTGCTGAGAGGGCCCTGTTCGGGTCCGCAGCGCCTGAGAGGCTGTGGAAGGCAATCGGCTGCCCCAAGTGCCTCGACACAGGCTACAGGGGGCAGACGGCCATATTCGAGTTCATGACCGTTGACAGCGGCATGAAGGCGCTCTTTTTGAAGAGCGCGGATTCGACCTCGATAAGGGAGCACGCCCTAGCAATGGGCATGAAGACGCTCAGGGACGATGGCCTCGTAAAGGCAGCTTCAGGCATAACGAGCCTCGAAGAGGTCATAAGGGTCACTCAGGGAGATTGACGGAAAAGATGCCGGTATTCCGCTACAGGGCCTTTGACGCAGACGGCAGGGGAATAAAGGGCGAGCTCGAGGCTGCCCGTCAAAAGGACGCGGCTGAACGGCTCCGCGGCCAGGGGCTCTTTGCCACCGAGATATCATTAAAGCAGGGTCGCAAGGGACTTCTTTCAGGTATCCCGGAAAGGGAGCTGGCCCTTACGGCGCGCCAGCTCTCGACCCTTTTGAGCGCAGGCACCCCGCTCTTTGACGCGCTCTCCATTCTCTCGTCTGAGACCGAAAACCCCAGGCTCGCCCAGGAGATCCTTGAGATAAAAGAGATGGTCGGGGAGGGTGTTTCTCTCGCAAGGTCTCTCGAATCGAAGAGAAGGGTCTTCCCCGAGTTTCTGGTGCGGGTGGTAGAGGCAGGGGAAGAGAGCGGCGCGCTTGAACAGGCGCTTCTGAGGGCAGCAGACTATATTGAATCGAGGGCGCGCCTCCGCGAAAAGGTCGCTACAGCCCTTGTCTACCCTGCAGTGATGACCGTTGTCGGCTCAGCTGTCCTTGCCTTCATCTTCATCTACGTCCTGCCCAGGATAACGGTGGTATTTGAAGATTCTCAGAGGGCACTGCCCCTGGTCACTGCCGCGCTTTTCTTTATCGTAGATATCGTATCGAGCAACTGGCTCGTGCTCCTGGTGATAACCGGCGCATCGGCTGCCGGTCTAAGGCGCCTCCTCAGGACAGAGAGCGGGAGAAGGGCATGGGAAAGGTCGGTCCTCGGGCTCCCGGTAATAGGCGGCATGTACAGGAAGTTTCATATGGCGAGCTTTGCCGCGACCCTCGGCCACCTGCTCATCTCCGGCATACCGATTTTGAAGGCCCTCGACCTTACATCAAAGGTGCTTTCGCCCGATTGCTACAGGGCGGCTATTGCACAGATGTCCAGAGAAGTTGCTGAAGGCGGGGGCTTATCGGTCAGCATGAAGGCCTCGGGCCTCTTCCCCGCGATGCTCGTCCAGATGGTATCGACGGGGGAAAAGAGCGGCGAGCTGCCGGAGCTGCTTATAAAATCAGCCGGTTTTTACGAGAGGGACTTTGACAGCTCGGTCGCCAGGGCGCTCGCCCTGCTCGAGCCCGCTATCATACTGTGCATGGGGTTGGTAGTCGGATTCATAGTGGTGGCCATCCTGCTACCATTATTCGAGCTCAGCCAGGTAGCGGGCTGATAGTCCATAAACGCTACAAAACGGCCGCTCAATAGTCAGAACTTCATAACACATTGAAAAATAAATATTATTTAGAATTATTTACGATACCGGGATGTCCATTTTTTTTACAGTCTCGTCTTCGGTGAAAAGCCGCTCTTTCAAAATCACAATAAAATCATGGCTTTTTTATTGTTGTCAGCCTCTGGCACGGGCATTGCAATTCCTGATAATTGACTCTTAACTCGCATCAGGAGAGATGATATGAAAAACGTTGCAAAGAGAGCGGTTGCGGTTTTTGCCCTTGCAGTACTGGGCTTCATGCCTGCAAAGGCCTTTGCCATACCGACACTCCAGCTCGATATAGACGGCGGGACATACGACAACACCACAGAGACCATTGTTACAGGATCCGGCGACTTCACGCTCTACGCATATCTCATTGAGAACAACAGTAACCGGATTTCGGATACCTACTATCTGTCGGTTGCGCTCAGCCCGTCGATCTCCACCTCTTCATCGCTTGGCTCGTTCACCTATAACGGCACTACCGTGGACGTGACGAGCGGAATGGTATACGGGGTACCCCCGCTTGAGACGTACCTGGATGCCGACCCTGGCGACCTGCCGACACACGGCATTTACCCGACCTATTATAAGGAGATAGCGGTCACCTTCAGCCCCTCTAATACGATAGAGGCCTATAATACACAGGACAGGGCCATATCCGGAGACCCCATCCCCACAGGCACCACAGGCTCGATGTATTATGCAGCTTTTGACATTGACATCTCAGGCCTTGACCCGGCATATGGCCTGCACTTTGACCTGTACAACACCTCCCTGGCGAGGAATTCTACAACGGATATAGATGTAAGCAAGTTCGCTCCATTTTCGCATGACGCAGGGACCAGACAGGTGCCCGAACCCGGGACCCTGCTGCTCTTGGGTTCAGGCCTTACGGGGCTCTATCTCTCAAGACGGCTGCGCTCTGGAAAAAAGAATCAGTAATAAAGGCCCAGCATACAATTAAAAAAGCCCCTGCTTGACCTCAAGCAGGGGCTTTTTCTTTTAATAAGGTGTCCTTTCAGCTATCCGATTACGTATTGGTCTGAGTCCTCCAGTTCCTCTCCCTATTTCATGTTGGCGAGGGCCTTGCGAGCCTCTTCCGCGCCATTGAAGTCGCCCTTAATGGCCAGCGCAGCCTTGAGCTCCTGTCTGGCCCGCGCCTTGTCGCCTTTACCCAGATATGCCATGCCGAGATGATACCGGATCTCTGGATTGTCAGGCATCTTCTGGGCGCTCTCGCTTATGTGGGTTATTGCCTTCAGGTATGCGCCCTTCTTGTAGTATATCCAGCCAAGGGTATCGGATACCCTCGGGTCATTGGGCAGCCGCTCTTTTGCGGTCTCGGCATGCGATAGCGCGACATCGATATTGCCATTTCCCTCTGAATAGAGATAGGCCAGGTTGTTTGCCGCAGGGCCGAACCTGGGCTCTATCTCAAGGGCCTTTTTGTAGCTCTCGATCGCGGCTTTTACGTCTTTCTTGCGCTCGTGGAGGACGCCAAGCATCATGTAGCCTGAGATGAGATCAGGCTTTATTCGCACGGCCTCCTCGTAACTCTTCATAGCTTCATCAAGGGAGTTCTGGAGCGCATAGACATTGCCGAGGTCCAGATAAGCGCTGGTAAGGTCTTTTTTCAACGACAGCGCCTGCTTGAGCGAGGCCTCCGCCTTCCGGTAGTCCTTTAGAACCATGTAAACGCGCCCGAGAAGGTGATGGATAAGGGGATTGTCAGGATTTTTTTCGAGGTGGGCGTTTATCCTTGCGATACCTTTACCCGGCTCTTTGCCCGTGATGTGGATGGAGGCTATCATGCTGAGCACGTCCAGCATGTTCGGGCTCAACTCCAGCGCCTTTTCAAAGGCCCCGAGCGCCTTCCCTGAACTGCCCTGGAGCTGGTAGATTGTCCCGAGCCGGGCATAGCCCCGTGCATCACCAGGAGCGAGCCTTACGACCCGCTCGAAAAAGCCCTTTGCCTCGGCTATCTGCCTCTGTTGCAGAAGAATGTCTCCCATTAAGAGGTTTGCGCCAGCGTGATTCGGCTGAACGCCGAGTATCTTTCTCACCTCTTCTGCCGCAAGCTTATCATCACCGGTCCCGCGGTAGCTGTGTGCAACGGCAATCCGTATATCCACCCTCTCAGGAGCAAGCTTCGCCGCCTCTATGAACTCGGTCTTGGCCATCTGCATGTTTCCGGCAGCCTGATAGGCGAGGCCGAGCCAGAACCTTGCCTGCGCCGAATCAGGATAGGATTTGAGCGAGGCATTGAGGTCGTCCATGGCGCCGCTCAAGTCCCTCTGGCTGAATTTGAGCCTGCCGCTCAAGTAAAGCGCCTCTGCGTCCCTTACCTTCTCGAGAAGCTGCTTGAGTCCCTCTGCCGCCTCCTTTTCAAGCCCGAGCTCGAGCTGCAATTCTATCCTGCGTTTCATGAGGGCTGTCGCGCCGCTTTTTTCAATGCCTCTTCCGAGGACCTCTATCGCATCTTTCGCCGACCCTGTAGAAGCAAGGAACCTGCTGTAAGCCAGATAAGCTCCCGGCGACTGCGGCTTGTTCCCGATGGCTGATTCAAACGCCTTTCTGGCGTCATCACGCCTCGCTGGCAGGGAAGAGTAGAATGACGCCAGAGACATAAGCGGCTCCTGTGCGCCACTATTCAGCTCGATCGTCTTTTTTATCTCGTTTTCGGCCCCCTGCAGGTCGCCTCTGCGGGCCAGCAGGTTTGCAAGGGCAAGCCTGGCCTCAGCAGAGCTCTCGAATGCCTCCAAAGACTTTCTCAGGACCTGCTCGGCCCTGGCCATGTTCCCGGAAGCCAGATGCACGGCGGCAGCTGCCATATAGGGCTTGACGCCCTTTGGTTTTGAAGCGATTACCTTCTCGAGTATCTCCAGGGCCTTTGAGGTCTTGCGCATCCCTGCGTACGCGCCGGAGAGCAGCACAAGCGCATCCTGGTCAGCCGGGTCTTTTTCCAAAACAATCTCTGCCTTTTTCCTTGCGCCATCGAAATCCCTCGAGAGCATAAGGATCTCTCCGAGCCTCAATTGAGCCTCCGAGAGTCCGGGGTCCAGCTCTACGGCTGCCCTGAATTCCTTGAACGCAAGCTCGATGTTCGGTCCCCCGGCGTAAAGGTAGGCAAGTCCCAGACTATGCCTTGCCAACGCGTCTTCAGGCTTGATCTGGACCGCGTTCTTGAATTCGAGGACAGCCTCCCTGTAGTTGGAAGAGGCCATGTACTCCTTGCCCTTGTCCATGTAATCGGAGAATTTTTCCTCAGGTCCTTTCATGCATGAGACTGCGGAAAGAAGAATGAGCAGCAGAAATAGGGCTCTCACAGCGTTGGGCATTTGAACTCCTTACCTTCGTGATTTACGTTGTTAAAAATCCTGACAGTGGTAAATTTGTCGAATTCTAACATTTACTCGAAAAAATGCCGGATGTGCTGCCTTGGGCAGCTGAATTGCCCTGCGATGGCAGTCTATTTTTTTTACAACTCATTTCAGCTGACGTTTCCGGAATACCTAACAGCTCGATTTATATGCCTTTTCCTCGGTAGAAAAGCCGTGGCATATCGTTTGCAATTAAACAAATGGCAATTGGCACGAGAGCAGCCTCCAATACAGGCGTTAAGGAGATTCATGATGTCGCGGCAGAGACTTAAAATCGGGTTTTTCACTCTTATTTTCGTAATGATGTTGGGCATGTCACCATCAAAGAGCCATGCCCTTCCGGCCCTGCAGCTTGACATAGATGGCGGCACATACGACTCAGATACCCAGACCATTGTATCAGATGGACAGTTTTTCACGCTCTATGCCTTTCTGAACATAAACAAATTCAATGACATCTCTGACACATTCTATTTATCGGCCGGGGTCGCCCCGGCTGTAGACGAGCCCGGCGCTGATCTAGGCTCGTTCTCGATCAATGGGACGAACGTGAACGTGACCGCTGACATGGTCTACGGCGTGCCGCCCCTTGAGGCAATAATCGAAAACCAGGACTGGGACTTCGGCGACCTTGGCGAGCATGAGATCTACCCGACGTATTTCTTCGAGTATGCCTTTACCTTTGACCAGGCAAACGAGACCAACCTGTATGACACCAGGCTTAGGGCCATATCCGGCGATCCCATCGACCTCACGCTCAATCCGGACGGCGGGTTGTACTTCGCCGCATTTACCATCGACGCCAGGCTCCTCGACCCTAATTACGTGGTCCATTTCGACCTCTACAACTCGAAGATCCGGTCGTCAACAGGCGACAGGGACTTGAGCCAGTTCGCCTATTTTACCTATGATGCCGAGTCGGGCAATGGGTCGAGCAAGGTGCCTGAGCCCGGGACCATCCTTCTGCTGGGTAGCGGCCTTGTGGGCGTGTACTTCAGCGGACGCATCAGAAAAAGACTATCAAAGTAGGCCATTGCCGAAATGAGATCGAGATAGGGGATGAATGCCTGTCTCTGCCCAAGGTGTGAAGCAGAATTCTATACGGCAATGCCAGCCCAAACGGCTAAATGCCCCTATTGCGGATTTGAGTCCAGGGCCGAGGCTGAAAAAAGAGCCGAGCACAGGTCAAAGATACTTAGGAATTGTACTTTGATCAGGGAAACGGGTCTGCTGCCGGCAAGGACGATCGATATTTCCCGCAAGGGCATCGGCCTCAGTATGCACGGGCAGGAGGGCCTCAGAAGCGGAGAGTTCCTGAAGCTCAAGGTCAGCGATTTCGACCTTGAATTAGAGGCCGTAGTAGTCTGGGTCTCAAAAGGGCCGGCAGGTATTGAAAAAGCGGGCCTTAAGTTCGTATAGCAGATCGCTCTACTTCGAAGATGCCCCCGCGCGCACGCCTTTGTACCAATCGACCGTAGCTCCTATCGCCGAGTCCACGTTGAAAGCAGGCTCATAGCCTAAAATAGCCCTGGCCTTTTCTATGGACGCGAGCGAGTCACGCACATCGCCTTTCCTTGCCGGAGCGAACTGAGGCTCTATCCGGGAGCCGGTCTTCTCCCTTATCTTCCTGAACAGATCGAGTATGCTTATTCTTTGGCCGCAGCCTATGTTGAAATGCATGCCAGCAGAGCCCTCGGCAAAGCAGGCCTTTATATTGGCCTGATTGCAGTCATCGACATAGGTAAAGTCCCTTGTCTGGCCGCCGTCTCCGTATATTACCGGAGCTTCGCCCCGTAAAAGCGCGCTTATGAACCTCGGGATCACGGCCGCATATTGAGAGCCGGGGTCCTGTTTCCTGCCGTAGACGTTGAAGTACCTGAGAGAGACGGTCTCCAATCCGTAGACCCTGTGAAATACCTTGCAGTAGTGCTCCCCGGTAAGTTTCGATACAGCATACGGAGAGAGCGGGGTCGGTGTCATGTCTTCCTGCTTCGGGAGCACCGGAGTGTCTCCGTAAACGGACGACGACGAGGCGCAGACTACCCTTTTGACGCCCTCGGCCCTTGCAGCGTTAAGGACGTTCAAGGTGCCGGTCGCGTTCACCTCATGGGTCGTCAAGGGGTCGTCGACCGACCTCGGCACCGAGCCCAGTGCAGCGAGGTGGATGATGTATTCGCACCCGGAAGCGGCCGTCTGGAGGGCCGCTGGCTCCCTGATATCGCCTTTAATGAACTCGACGGAACCGATGACCTTGCCGAGGTTTTCTTCTTTGCCTGTGGCCAGGTTGTCGATCACCCTGACTGAATGACCGTCATCCAATAGCATTTCGCAGAGGTTAGAGCCTATGAAGCCCGCTCCTCCGGTTACAAGAAATCTACTCATTCAAAGCCATCCTTTTAAGCCTTTACGATATTGGAAGCCTTGATGCCGTTCGTGGCGTTCCTGGTGTCGATCACAAGAGAGCTGTTCTTGACTATCCATCTATAATCGTAGCTCGAGTGGTCGGTCGCTATGAGGACGCAGTCGTATTTTTTCAGCCGGTCGGCTCTGAGCGGTGTGGAGCGCATCCTGAAATGCCTCCTGTGGCTCACAGCCACCGGAAGATACGGGTCATTGTAGTCGACTTTGGCGCCCTTTTCCTTCAATATCTTTATCAGCTCGAGGGAGGGCGATTCCCTGAGGTCATCAACATCTTTCTTGTATGCCACGCCCAATACCATCACTTTGGCGCCCTTGAGGCTCCTGCCCCTCTCGTTCAGAGCCTCCATCACGCGCGTCACTACATAGTAAGGCATGTTCGAGTTTATCTCTCCGGCAAGCTCGATGAACCTTGTCGAGAAGTCGTATTCCCTCGCCTTCCACGTGAGATAGAAGGGGTCTATGGGTATGCAGTGGCCGCCGAGGCCCGGGCCGGGATAGAACGCCTGGAAGCCGAATGGCTTGCTCTTCGACGCATCGATGACCTCCCATATGTTTATGCCCATCCTCTGGGAGAGCATCTTGAGCTCATTTACGAGCGCTATGTTGACGCTCCTGTAGATGTTCTCAAGGAGCTTCGTCATCTCGGCCACCCTTGTAGAGGAGACAGGCACGACCCGGTCCACTATCTTCGAGTACAGGGCCGCGCCCAGGACAGAGCACTTTTCTGTAATCCCACCGACTACCTTCGGAGTGGTCTTGATGGTGAAATCAATCCGGCCAGGGTCTTCCCTCTCAGGAGAGAATACCAGGAAGAAATCCTTTCCGGCCTTGAGGCCGCCTGCCTCGAGCATCGGCAGCAACAGCTCATCCGTGGTGCCAGGATAGGTGGTGGACTCGAGCGATACAAGCTGCCCCGGCCTTAAGTGCCTGGCTATCTCCCGGCCAGTTCCCTCCACGTACGACAGGTCCGGCTCCCTCTTGTCAGATAGAGGGGTCGGCACGCATATGATTATCGCGTCGACCTTGGAGAGGAGCGACATGTCGTCGGTGGCCCTGAACGCAGGCTTTTTGCCCTTGACCAGCCTGTCTATGAGGCTCGACGGGATATGCTTTATGTAGGAACGTCCGGCGTTCAGCGCCTTGACCTTTGCCGGGTCCACGTCAAAGCCCATTACCCTGTACCCTACGTCGCAGAACCTCAATACTATCGGCAGGCCTACGTAACCGAGACCGATTACGCCTATCCTGGCGCCCTTGCGCTCGACGAGATTAAGCAGCTCGGAATATCTTCCAGACATCAACAGCTCCTTTCGGACTTAGTAGTTATGTTATACCTTTTGATAAGGTGATGCAGCGTGGGCCTGCTGAGGCCAAGCTCTTCGGCAGCCTTGCTTATGTTGCCGCCGTGCTTGGAGATGGCCGTGGTGATTATCCTGATATCCAGGTCCTCCCTGGCCTTTCTTAGATTGAGGGTAAGGGGGGCCTGAGGCTCATTGAACCCGAGGTCCTCGGAAGTGATGCTGTGGCTTTCGCTGAAGGTGACCGCGCGGCGCACTCTGTTCTCAAGCTCGCGCACATTCCCTGGCCACTCGTATGACATCATGGACTGGACTGCGGAGTGGCTGAAGGT
>CAZDUP010000054.1:8844-10376 GCA_964508625.1 uncultured Thermodesulfobacteriota bacterium | reverse complement strand
CTCAAGTCTTCTATGCTCTTTGTTTTAGGCATTTTACCTTTTAAAGGCTGCTGAAAAAGGCCCATCTGCGGCGTTGGCTTCAGAAGCTCGTCGCTGCGACGTACATGAAGAGTACGACTCACTTTTCGCTCCCCGATTTAACCGGGGCCTTGCATCTGGACCTTTTAGAGCAGCCGGAAGTTTCAGGCTCAGGAACTATTTAAAAAGACACTTTATTGTATTCTCTCAGAAAAATCAATACCTTATTTACCTTTTAGGCTCGGCGAAGACGCCCATTCCGCGGAACTTCCGGTACCTGGCCTCGACAAGGGCCTCCTTGTCGAGCCTGGCAAGCTCGTCGAGCTCTCCAGTGAGCGCTACCTTGAGGTTCTTGAATGTGGTTGCAGGCTCCCTGTGAGCGCCGCCGAGCGGTTCCTTTATGACCTTGTCTATGATGCCCATCTTCAAAAGCTCGCCTGCATCTACCTTCAGCGCCTTTGCGGCAAGGTCGGCCTTGCTGCCGTCCTTCCAGAGGATGGCAGCGCAGCCCTCAGGCGAGATGACCGAATAGGTCGAGAACTCCATCATGTTGACCCTGTCAGCGACGCCTATTGCGAGCGCGCCGCCGCTGCCGCCCTCGCCTATGACGGTGGCAATTATGGGCACCTTGAGCCTGGACATGACCAACAGATTCGTGGCAATGGCCTCGGACTGTCCCCTCTCCTCTGCCCCTATGCCGGGGTAGGCGCCAGGGGTATCTATGAACGTAAAGACCGGCAGATCGAACCTTTCCGCAAGCTCGAAGAGCCTCAATGCCTTTCTGTAGCCCTCGGGATGGGGCATGCCGAAGTTACGATGCACCTTCTCCTTGGTATTGCGCCCCTTCTGCTGGCCGAGGACCACCACTGGAGTACCATCAAGCCTGGCCACGCCGCCGACTATGGCCGGGTCGTCCCTGAACGACCTGTCGCCGTGGAGCTCCATGAACTCCTCGAAGATATTCTGTATATAGTCGAGAGTATAGGGCCTGTCCGGGTGGCGGGCCACAAGGGTTATCTGCTGGGGCGTGAGCTTGCCGTATATCTCTTTAAGAAGCCCCTTTGCCTTTTTTTCGAGCTTTGCGATATCTTCTGAGGAGCGCACGTTTCCAGTCGCCTCATAGGTGCGAAGCTCCTCTATCTTCTTTTCAATTTCCTCTACGGGTTTTTCAAACTCAAGCCAATGTCTATACATGCTGGGCTGTCCTTTTATATATCCGTTTACTATATAATTTCCACCTGAGCGCCGTCTATAAGTTCCTTTATCCGGGCTATTGCCGGCTCCAGCGGGCTTATCTTTAGCCCGTCGTTGACGCTTATTATGACCCTGCCCTGGTCAGGGTATACGACGTGCAGTATGACCGGGGATGTGCCGGGGTTCTCCTGGATGACTTTCTTCAGTTCAGAGAGCTTTTCATTCGTAAGGCCGCCTATGGGCGCGTGTATGTGCGTGTTGCGGGCCTTCAATTTCTTCTCAATGCTGCCGAAGTCCTCTATCGAGGATATGGCCGTGGC
>CAZDUP010000054.1:0-8834 GCA_964508625.1 uncultured Thermodesulfobacteriota bacterium | reverse complement strand
TTTATCTCATCCTCTTCCTTGTCGAGCCTGCCCATGACGATAAGGGGTGAGCCGCCAGCTATGACATCCCTTGTCTTCTTGTAGAGGTCCGAGAAGATGACAGACTCGACCGAGCCTGTAAGGTCTTCAATGCGGGCAAATGCCATGCGGTCGCCCTTCTTGGTAGTTATCTCTTTAAGCTCGGCTATTATGCCGCCGATCGTCACCTCGTCCTCGTTCTCCCTCTCGGCAAGAGAATCGATATGGACTGCGTAGAGGTCGAGCTCCCTCTTGTATCCGGCGAGCGGGTGTGAAGAGAAGTAAAAGCCGAGCGTTTCCTTCTCGTACTGGAGGAGCTCCTTGTTGCCCCATTCAGCCACCCTGGGCGCGTTAATCGATGGCTTCACCGCTGCCCCGCCGCTTCCTCCGCCAAAGGCATCGAAGAGGGATGACTGGCCGAGTTCCCTGTCGCGCTGCATGGACTGGGCTGCGTCGAGCGTCGGGTCGAGCTCTGCCGCAAGCTGCGCCCTCTTTTCGTTCGTGAAGTCAAGGGCGCCGCATCTTATAAGGCTCTCTATTACCTTCTTGTTGACCTTGCGCGAATCTATCCTTGAGAGGAAATCCAGAAGAGAGGTGAACCTTCCCTCTTCCCTGACCCTCAATATGTCCTCTATAGCCGCCTCGCCGACGTTCTTTATTGCGGCGAGTCCGAACCTGATGCGCCCCTTTGAGACTGTAAACTCCATTGAGCTCTCGTTGAGGTCAGGCGGGTCCACCTCGATGCCCAATTCCTTGCACTCGTTTATGTATTTGACGACCTGGTCTGTGTTGCCCATGTCAGAGCCCAAAAGCGCTGCCATGAACTCGACCGTGTAGTGGGCCTTGAGGTACGCGGTCTGGAACGCGATGAGCGCGTAGGCCGCGCTGTGGCTCTTGTTGAAGCCGTAGCCAGCGAACTTGGCCATGAGGTCGAATATCCTCTCGGCCTTCTTCTGGTCTATCTTGTTCTTTTTCGTGCCTTCGATGAACTTGTGCCTCTGCTCGTTTAGAAGGACCTCGTCCTTTTTGCCCATGGCCTTCCGGAGCACGTCGGCGTCACCGGGCGTATAGCAGGCAAGCACCTTGGCTATCTCCATGACCTGTTCCTGATAGACCATGACGCCGTAGGTGTTCTCCAGTATTGGCTTCAGATCCGGCACCTCGTAGACAATCTGTGTGCGCTTGTGCTTCCTGTTTATGAAGTCGTCTACCATGCCGCTCTGCAACGGGCCCGGCCTGTATAGCGCAACAGCCGCTATCATGTCCTCGAAGGTAGTGGGCTTCAATTTGCGGAGAAGCTCCTTCATGCCGGAGCTCTCAAGCTGGAATATTCCGTTAGATACCCCGCTCGCGACAAGGCCGTAGGTCTTCTCGTCATCAAGGGGCAGCGCCTCTATGTCGAGGTCAACACCCCGCCCTGATTTAATGAACTTTATTGTCTTGTCAATGACCGTAAGCGTCTTGAGGCCGAGGAAGTCGAACTTGACGAGCCCTATCTTCTCGACGTCCTTCATCGTGTACTGGGTCGTTATCGAATCTTCCTTCTGCTGCTTATAGAGCGGCAGGTACTCGTCAAGGGGCCTGTTAGATATGACGACACCGGCGGCATGGGTCGAGGCATGGCGCGGCAGGCCTTCGAGCGCTATGGCTGTGTCCATGAGGTTTTTTACCTGCTCGTCCTTTTCATAGAGCTCCCTTAGCCTCTGCTCCTGCTCTATAGCCTCCTGTATCGTTATGTTGAGCGTGTTTGGCACGAGCTTGGCAATTTTATCCACGTCGCCGTAAGGCATATCAAGCGCGCGGCCCACGTCCCTCAAGCAGGCCTTTGCCTTCATCTGTCCGAAGGTGATTATCTGCGTCACCTTGTCAGCCCCGTACTTCTCGGTGACGTATTTGATGACGTCATCCCTCTTCTCGAAGCAGAAGTCGATGTCGATATCAGGGAGCGATATCCTGTCCGGGTTCAAAAACCTCTCAAAGAGGAGGTTGTACTTTATCGGGTCGAGGTTGGTGATGCCGAGCGAATATGCCACGAGGCTGCCGGCCGCAGAGCCCCTGCCAGGGCCCACAGGGATGTCCCTGCCCTTGGCATAGTCGATGAAGTCCATGACTATGAGGAAATAGCCGGGGAAGCCCATGCCCTTTATGACCTTCAACTCCTTCTCTAGCCTGTCGTAGTACTGCCATTTGACGCTCTCGACGTCAATGCCCTGCCTGCGCATGGCGGAAAGCCTCTTTTCGAGCCCTTCCCTGGCCTTTGTCTCTATTATCGAATCGAGCGTCTCGCCCTCGGGCAGCGGGTACTCAGGCAGGAAGTTCTTGCCTAGCGTAAGCTCGAAGTTGCACCTTTCAGCTATCTCAATGGTATTGGCTATTGCCTCGGGCGTGTCCTTGAAGGCCTCGTTCATCTCCTCAGGGGATTTCACGTAGAACTCTTCGGTCGAGAAGCGCATGCGGTTAGGCGCGTTCACGGTCGTGCCAGTCTGTATGCAAAGGAGCACGTCATGGACGCGCGCGTCCTCTTTCTTTAAATAATGGCAGTCGTTAGTTGCGACAAGCGGTATGTCGAGCTTTTTGCCGAGGGCAATGAGCTCTTTATTTACCCTCTCCTGCTCTTCGATGCCGTTGTGCTGTATCTCGAGGTAGAAGCGCCTGTTATTGAATATGGTCTTGTACTCGGTCGCCGCCTTCTCAGCCGTCTCCTTCTGGCCGAGGCTCAGGTTGTAGGCCACCTCGCCGTGCAAACAGGCTGAAAGGGCTATGAGCCCCTCGTTGTACTCCCGCAAGAGTTCCTTATCCACCCGAGGTTTATAGTAAAAGCCCTCGGTATAGGCCCTGGTGAGGAGCTTGCAGAGGTTCTGGTAGCCTTTGAGGTTCTTGACCAGGAGCACAAGGTGGAATGCGTACTCGCCCTTTATGGCGGTCTTCTCAGTACGGCTGCCCGGCGCTACGTATACTTCGCAGCCGATTATGGGCTTCACGCCCTTCTGCATCGCCTTCTGATAGAACTCCACGGCGCCGAAGAGGTTGCCGTGGTCAGTGACGGCCACGGCAGGCATCCTGTACTCTTTTGCAAGGGCAATGAGGGCCTCAGGCCTTATTGCGCCGTCAAGGAGGCTGTACTGCGTATGGAGATGGAGGTGGACGAAATTGGAATGGTGCATAGTGCGAAAGGTTAACATATTCCGCTGTTTTTAGGTAGGGGTTTTATGGACGCACAGGCCGCCGTTGCGCGTGGTTCAACTTCTGCTATCCTCATATGTGTACGCCTTTCCGTTGATTTCCCCTGCGCCAGTTCACCGTACATAGATTCCAATAAAAACCGAACAGGAAAGAAATGCAAAAGAAACTTCTTGTTACAGGCTCGAGCGGCCTTATCGGCAGCGAGATCGTAGAGTACTTCTGCCTCGAAGGCTGGAAGGTTTACGGCATGGACAACAACATGCGGGCCGTCTTTTTCGGCCCTGCCGGGGACACGCGCTGGAACCAGACACGGCTCCTGGAGAGGTACAAAAACTTTGAGCATATCGAAATAGACGTCAGGGACAGGCTAAGGCTCATAGCCGAGGTCGTAAGATTGAAGCCGGATGCCATTGTCCACGCTGCAGCGCAGCCGAGCCATGACCTCGCTGCAACGAGGCCTTTTGACGACTTCGACACCAACGCAGGCGGCACCCTGAACCTCCTCGAGGCCGCACGCCGGGCATGCCCTGAGGCGCCCTTTGTGCTGCTATCGACCAACAAGGTCTACGGCGACGCGCCAAATGAGATAGCCCTTGTTGAGAGCGAGACGAGGTACGACTACGGCGATATGGCCTACGCAAACGGCATACCCGAGGACTTCAGGATAGACAGGTCGAAGCACTCTCTTTTTGGCGCGTCGAAGGTCGCTGCCGACGTGATGGTGCAGGAGTATGGAAGGTACTTCCGAATGCCGACCGCATGCCTCAGAGGCGGCTGCCTCACCGGGCCGAACCATTCCGGGGTGGAGCTTCACGGCTTTTTGAGCTATCTCATAAAGTGCAATATCGAGAGGCACAGGTACAGGGTCTACGGCTACAGGGGCAAGCAGGTAAGGGACAACATACACGCCCATGACGTCGCGCGGTTCATCATGAGGTTCATCGAATCGCCGCGCTCCTCAGAGGTCTACAACATGGGAGGCGGCAGGTCCAATTCCATATCGATAATCGAGGCCTTCGACCTCATTGAATCCATATCCGGGATACCAATGAAGCGCGAGTACGTCGAGGCGAACAGGTCCGGCGACCACATCTGCTACATATCTGATATTTCAAAGGCCAGGAGCCACTATCCGGGCTGGGACATAACAATGGACCTGCATACGATATTCATCGAGATATACGAGGCATGGGCAGGCAGGACAGGCAAGGCGCAGGGGGCGTGATTGCATGTCATTGCGAGCAAAGCGCGGCAATCTCAGGCCGTACTGCAATAAATGAGATTGCTTCGCCGCTAGAGCTCCTCGCAATGACGTGTTCAGGCGCTACTCTATCTTCTTGACGTATATCTCTTTTATTATCTCAGGGTCGAGGGCGAGGGTCGTCTCTCCGAGCTGGATGACGAAGGCCGGCTTTTTCTGGTGGACCCTCACCGTGCTGCCCGGCACGATGCCGAGAGAGCCGAGCTTATCGAGCCTCATGTGAGAGTTCGAAGCTATGAATATTATCCTGCCCAGGTCACCCACGTCCAGGACGTTCAACTGCTGGACGATGGGTTTTAAATCGTCCTTTGCCCTCACGCAGCACGCGCCGCGCGGCACGGGAAGGCCGTGGGGGCATGTCGGCGGATGGCCCAGAAGCGTGCAGATCGAGTCCGTGACCTCGGGCGAGAGCGTGTGCTCGAAGGAGCAGGCGTTCTTCTCCAGGTTCTCGTCGGACATGGCAAGGACCTCCGTGAGTAGCCTTTCCGCGAGCCTGTGACGCCTTATCGCCCCTTCGGCGAGCTTTTCCCCGCGGTCGGTGAGCGTAATGGTATCGCCGTTTATGTTTACCAGCCCGTCCTTCATCATCCTCGTGAGGGTATTCATGTCCGCCTCTTCGGCGACCTCGTCTATGCCGAGGAGCTGCTGAACGGAATGGCTGCCGATCTCCCTCTGGCTCCAGATGAACTCTAAAACCTCGTCTACTGCCTTGTCCTTTGTCATGAAAGTTCCCCTATGAAAGCGTTATGCCCATAAACCTTATGGCGAAGTTCACAACCGCGCCTACGAGAACGGCAAACGGGAATATGAAGACAGACATCCAAAGTGCCGCCTTGAGCCCCCTCTCCTTTACTATCATGAGGAGGTTTGCGATGCACGGCACGAAGAGCGTCATTGTGACGAGCGCAACTACCACCTGAACAGGGTCGAGCATGCCGTCCTTCTGAAGAGAGAGCAGTCCCGCAGCGCCATAGTCCCGGCGGAGGAAGCCTATTATGAAGGCCTCGGCTGCCTTTGGAGGCAGGTCAAGGAGACCGACGACCACCGGGGCAGCCGCCCTCTGTATTGCAGCAAGGGCGTTGATCTTGTCGAGCACAAACAATATGAGAGTGCCTACTATGAAGAGCGGCACCGCCTCCTTGAGATACCACTCGACCCTTACTACGGTCTTCAAGAGCATGTTCGAGAGCTGCGGCATCCTCATGGGCGGTATTTCGAGAATAAAGTCCGACGACTGCCCTGGCAGCACCCTTGAGGCAAGTAGGCCTACAAGGAAAAGGACGAACAAGACGATGCCCGCCCACAGGACCGTTGCGCCGAATGAGACCGCGCCGAGCATGCCGAGTATGACGCCGAGCTGGGCTGAGCACGGCACGCCGAGTGCGAGAAGGAGCGTCACAATGACCCTCTCCTTTTTGCTCTCCAAGATCCTTGTCGTCATCGTAGCCATGGTATCGCAGCCGAGGCCAAGGACCATCGGGAGCACTGCCTTGCCGTTCAAACCCATCATCTTGAATATCCTGTCCACCATGACCGCGAGCCTCGGCAGGTACCCTGAGTCCTCGAGGAAACTGAAGAAGATGAAGAAGAAGCTCACGATGGGCAGCACTATGGCGATGGCGTATGTGAACGCCATTGTTACCACGCCATAAGGCCCAACTATGAGGTCATAGACAAGCCCGCCGGGCGTGAAGACATAGCCGGCCATGCGCTCTGCCCAGGGGTTAACGTATGCGCCGAATATCGTCTCTTCGAGAAAGTCCACGCTAACACCGGCGCCGAAGACGCCGACGAACTCGTACATGAAAAGGAGAACTCCGATGAGTATCGGTATTCCCCAGACCGGATGCATGGTGACAGAGCCGAGGAAGGCCGCTACGGCTCCCTTGCCGACAACCTCCTGAGTGACGAACCTCGAGACGAGCGAATCGACGGCCTTCAGGCGCGTCCTGTTTATGATGTAGCCTATTGGCTCGGAGAACCTGGCCTGGACAGAGGCGCGCACCTCTTCGACCCTGGTGAGGTCTTCGGGCTTGAAGGCCTTTGCGAGCCAGTCCTTCAGGGTCGTATCGCCCGATAGAAGCATTATGGCGATGGACCTTGCGGAGATGCGGTTCTTCGGGATAAGCGGCTCTATCCGGGAGAGGCCTTCCTCGATATGGTCGTGGTATTTTATTGGATTGAGGGCAGGAGTTTCACGGTTGTAGAAGGCCGCCTCGAGCTTGTCGAGGTTCCACCTCTGGGTAGCTATTGTAGGTATTACCTTCAACCCCAGGGCCTTGGCGAGCCCTTCGATGTCTATCTTTATGCCGCGCTCACCGGCCTCGTCGTACATGTTGAGGGCGAGAGTTATGGGCAGGCCCATCTCGATGAGCTGGAGCGTGATGAGGAGGCTCCTGCGGAGGTTCTTGGAGTCCATGACCTGGAGGGCCGAGGCAGCCTCATTGGTCATGAGGATGTCCCTCGTGACCCGCTCGTCCTCAGACATCGGCACCAGGCTGTTTACACCGGGGCTGTCTATTATGGCGAGCCTCTTCGCGCCGAAGCGCGCCTGACCCCTTGATATTTCGACAGAGGTGCCTGGGTAGTTGGAGACGGTGGCGTACCTGCCCGTGAGCGCGCCGAATATGACGCTCTTGCCCACGTTGGGGTTGCCTACCAGGACGAGTGATTCCATTGCCTGTTTAACTGTATCGCCGTGCTTGTGGCTCATTCCTTAGATGATAATAACATTCATTTTCATTTGCAAGCCAAAAAAACTCAGGCGCAGTCCGGGCAGTAGCCGTAAAGCTCGAGCTTGTGGTTAACCACAGTGAATCCGAGTTTTTTTGCGGCCTCGACCTGCAACTGCTCGATCTTCGGGTTCTGGAATTCGGCTATCCTGGCGCATTTTATGCAGATAATGTGGTCGTGGTGGCCGTCCTCAGGGAGGTTCTCGTACCTGGTCTGGCCGTCCCCGAACTGCCTGGCTATCGCAAGTCCGCACTCGCTCAGGAGTTTCATGGTCCTGTAGACCGTGGCATAGCCGATATTCGGAGTCTTTTTCCTTACCTTGTTGAGGAGCTCGTCGAGGCTTATGTGGGTGTTGGTCTTGAAGAAGGTATCGGCGATGAAGTCGCGCTGCGCCGTCGACTTCAGGCCCTTCGCGTCGATGTAGGACTTGAGGATGTCCATCTTGTTAGCTGGCTTCATGGCCGACCCTGTTTAACGCATCTACAAAAGAATGGAGCGGGAGACGGGTCTCGAACCCGCGACCTCAACCTTGGCAAGGTTGCGCTCTACCAACTGAGCTACTCCCGCGAATCATCTATTCAGTTTTATGTTTTGTTTGATCGGGAGGACCTGGAAGGCATTGAAAATGCCGTACGGGTTCCGACAACAAGATATAAATAACATAACCGGAAAAATTGTCAAGACTATATTTACATGGTTTTCGAAGCCGCCTGGGCAAAATACGCTTTGAGCTTCATGCCCGGCGAGGCCACTATAAAGCCGGGGTTTTTGAGCCCTTCCTTGTTATAGGTAAGCGGGGCGAGGTCAGGTAGCGTGACCAGAGCGCCTGCCTCGGATGCGATGGCATGCCCGGCAGCCGTGTCCCATTCCCATGTCTCTCCGAACCTCGGATAGATGTCGGCCGTTCCCTCCGCAACGAGGCAGAACTTCAAGGAGCTGCCGGCCTCTACCCTGTTCTCAATAGTAAAGGCGGAAAGATACTCCTCGATGGCCGGAGATGGATGCGATCTGCTCACAACAGCCTTTATGGGCGCATCTGGACTGAGACTGGCAGCGTTTATCTTTCTGGAGCCGGAGGCATCTTCCCTGTAAGCCCCCTGCCCTTTCCTGGCAAAGTACATGAGCCCCCTGGCGGGAGCGTATATGACGCCCAGCACCGGGACACTATCCTCAATAAGAGCGATATTCACCGTGAACTCGCCATTTCTCTTTATGAACTCTTTTGTGCCGTCCAGTGGGTCTACCAGCCAGAAGCTCCTGAAGCCCTTTCTGGCCGAGAAGGGTATCTCTTCCCCCTCCTCTGATATGACCGGCACATCGGGCGCGATCTCCCGGAGTCCGGCCTCTATTACGGAGTGAGCTGCCTTATCAGCCTCGGTCAAGGGCGAAGAGTCGTCCTTGTATTCCACGCTGAATGGGCGCGAGTAGACGTCCATTATTGCCCTGCCAGCTTCGATTGACAGCCTTTTTACTCTATCTAACAAATCGTCCTCCAGTCATACATGATTGAGAGTGGTTATTTTAACCATATCAGAGGTTTTTACAATATATTTTCATGCTGAGCGCCCGCTTGCGCATCAACAAATCCCTGCTATCTTCATAAGTATGAAACTCACATGGTAAAAGCAGTCAGGCGGGC
>CAZDUP010000053.1:0-10428 GCA_964508625.1 uncultured Thermodesulfobacteriota bacterium | reverse complement strand
ATACATTGAACGCGGCCTGGCAAACAGGGCCTGGACATGGCACGAGGCAGCTGACACGAGGGTCTTCAGGCCGATGAAGCGCGTCAAAAAAGGGGACCTTGTCTGGATAGGGAACTGGGGGGACGAAGAGCGTACGCTTGAGCTCGAGGAATTTCTCTTCAGGCCCGTAAAGTCGCTCGGCATCAGGGCCAGGGCGCACGGCGTCAGGTACCCTGACCATGCGCTCGGCATCCTTTCTGATTGCGGGGTCGAGTACCGGGGCTGGCTTCCGAACTTCGAGGTGCCGTCCGTCTTCGCGGAGTTCAGGTGCACTGTGCACGTGCCGAGGAGGCCGTATGTCGAGGCACTTCCCGGCATCCCGACGATCAGGGTATTCGAGGCGCTCTCATGCGGCATACCTCTTGTCACGGCCCCGTGGGACGACGCAGAGGGCCTTTTCAGGGCTGGCGAGGACTTCCTCGTCGCGCGGAACGGCAGAGAGATGGAGGAGAACCTCATGGACCTCATGAGCGACGCTGCCATGAGGGAAGAGATCGCACGGAGCGGACTGGAGACCGTGATGAGCCGCCATACCTGCTCCAACAGGGTCGATGAGCTTCTCTCGATTTGTTCGGAATTTGAAAACCCATAGCGAGCGCAACCCGCGCAGCTTGCTGCGGGGTCAAGCGAGCGGATAAAGATGACATATTCCTCTGGTTTCGATGCTCCCCGCGCTTACCGCGGGGAGCATCAACGGAGGCAGGGAACTCGCCTATGACACAGGGGCTTAAGATCGCCTTCTTCGGCTCGTCGCTCGTTTCAGCCTACTGGAACGGGGCAGCGACCTATTACAGGGGCATAATAAAGAACCTGAGCGGGCTCGGCCACGAGATAACCTTCTACGAGCCGGACGCCTACGACAGGCAGCGGCACAGGGACATAGGCGACCCCGACTGGGCAAAGGCCGTCGTCTATCCGGCAACGGAATCTGGTGTGGAGGGCGCCCTCAGAGAAGCGAAGGGCGCGGACCTTATCGTGAAGGCGAGCGGAGTCGGGGCATATGACGACTACCTTGAAGAGGCGGTCATCGATGCGCGCTCGCCGGGCGCTCTCGCCGCCTTCTGGGACGTGGACGCTCCGGCGACGCTCGAGAGGATGAAAAATGACCAGGGCGACCATTTCCGTCCGCTCGTCCCGAAGTACGACCTCATATTCACCTACGGAGGCGGCCCGCAGGTCGTGGAGGAGTACATGGCCTTCGGCGCGCGCGGGTGCCTGCCTGTATACAACGCCCTCGACCCTGAGACCCACTATCCAGTGACCCCGGTCGACAGGTTCAGGGCTGACCTCGGCTTTCTCGGCAACCGCATGCCCGACAGGGAGGCGCGCGTAAGGGAGTTCTTCTTCAAGGCCGCCTCGATGAGGCCTGAAAAGAAGTTCCTCCTCGGCGGCAGCGGCTGGGAGAACATGAGGGAGGCCAATGTCGGCTGGCTCGGCCATGTCTATACCGCTGACCACAACGCCTTCAACTCGACGTGCCTTGCGGTGCTAAACATAAACAGGGACTCTATGGCGAGATACGGCTTCTCGCCACCGACGCGCATATTCGAGGCAGCGGGCGCTGGCGCGTGCATAATCACCGACAGATGGGCCGGAATAGAGCAGTTCCTCGAGCCTGGCAGGGAGGTTCTCGTGGCTGAGAGCGGGGACGAGGTGGCCTGGATACTCGACGGGCTCACGCCGGAGCGCGCGGCCGATATAGGCAGGTGCGCCTTCAGGCGCGTGATGTCAGAGCATACCTATACACACAGGGCCAGGGAGGTAGACGCCGCGCTCCTCGGGCTCACAATGAAATGAACGGATGAATCGAACGGGACAATGGCGCTCGGACCTCAAAAGATAGTCATGCTCGGCCTTTCCATTACCTCGTCATGGGGCAACGGCCACGCGACCACCTACAGGAGCCTCGTGAGGGAGCTCTCGGCCAGGGGCCACGAGATACTCTTTCTCGAAAGGGACGTGCCCTGGTATCGCGATAACAGGGACCTCGCAAGGCCGCCGTGGTGCTCAACCGGTCTATACTCTGACATGGAAGAGCTCATGGACCTGTACGAGGCAGAGGTGCGAAGGGCTGATTTCGTCATGATAGGCTCGTACGTCCCAGATGGGGTCAGGGTGGCTGAGTGGGCGCTCGGTGCCGCGGCGGGCGCGACGGCCTTCTACGACATAGATACGCCCGTGACGCTCGCGAAACTCAGGAGAGGCGACTACGAGTATCTCACCCCTGAGCTCGTATCCAGGTTCGACGTCTATCTTTCGTTCACCGGTGGTCCGATACTCGCGAAGATAGAGAGGGAGTACGGCTCACCGATGGCAAGGCCGCTCTACTGCTCAGTTGATACCGACTTCTACAAACCTCTCAGGGTTAAAAGAAAGTGGGACATAGGCTACATAGGCACCTATAGCGTTGACAGGCAGGCTGCGCTCGACGAGCTCATGCTCGAGCCGGCGAGGAGGCTTCCGGGCAGCTTCGTGGTCGCGGGGCCGCTCTACCCCGAGACTGTTCAATGGCCCGCAAACACCGAAAGGATAGAGCACCTGCCGCCAGGTGAGCACGCGCTGTTTTACGGCTCAATGGATTTCACCATGAACATCACGAGGGCTGACATGGTGCGGGCCGGGTATTCGCCGAGCGTGCGCCTCTTCGAGGCTGCGGCCTGCGCAACACCGGTCATATCCGATTACTGGGCTGGCCTGGAGACATTCTTCAGGCCGGGTATAGAGATACTCGTCTCAAGGAGCGCTGCCGAGACCATAAGGTATATCAAAGAGACGCCTGATGATGAGAGGGTGAATATAGGCGAGAGGGCGAGGAGCAAGGTCCTCTCCGGCCATACGGCCGCCCACAGGGTAGACGAGCTCGAAGGCTACATGTGCCGCGTCCTCAAAAAACAGGAGGTCCTGAAATGACACAGCATGAACCCGGGTTCTGGTATTCGGAGGAAGACAGGAACGTAGGGGGCGCCGAGCGCCTCATATCTGTGGCGCTCGGAGGCCTGCTAGCGGCAAGGGGCGTTAAAAGGGGCTCTCTCGGAGGACTCCTTGCCGCCCTCACTGGAGGTTATCTCATGTACAGGGGCTCGACAGGCCGCTGCGCGCTGTACGACAGGCTTGGCATAAGGACCTCGAGCGGACCGATAGAGATACACGAGAGCATCACGGTGAACAGGCCTGTAAATGAGCTCTATGGCTTCTGGAGGAACCTCGAGAACCTGCCTGAAGTGATGAGCCACCTTGAAGAGGTAAAGGTCATTGACTCGAGGCGCTCTCACTGGGGCGCGATAGCGCCGGGCGGCATAAAGGTGGAATGGGACGCGGAGATAACCGACGAGAGGGAGAACGAGTACATCGCGTGGAGGTCTCTACCGTACTCTGATATCGACACCGAGGGCCTCGTCGAGTTCAGGAAGGCCCCGGGAGGAAGGGGCACAGAGCTCAGGCTGCACATGCTCTACAGCCTCCCCGGCGGCGCGACCCCGGCAGTGAACAGGCTCATCGGCACCATATCCTTCAGGCAGTTGAGGGAAGAGCTGAGGAACTTCAAGCAGGTAATGGAAGCTGGCGAGGCGCCTACAACGAAAGGCCAGGCAAGAGGACGCGCCATGGGGGAGTAAGATATGAAGGCCCTTTGCTGGTACGGCAAAAAAGACGTCAGGGTATCGAGCGCGGCTGACCCGGAGATATTGGGCGAGCGGGATGCCATTGTGAAGGTCTCGCTTGCCGCCATCTGCGGCTCGGACCTGCACATGTATGATGGTTATGTGCCTGGAATGAAGAGCGGCGACATACTCGGCCATGAGTTCGTCGGCACAGTCGTGGACCTGGGCCGCAGGGTCGAGGGGCTTCGACCGGGCGACCGCGTCGCTGTCCCATTTACGATCTCGTGCGGAAGGTGCTTTTTCTGCGAAAGGGAGCTCTGGTCGCTCTGCGATAATTCAAACCCGAACGCCTACGCGGCGGAAGCGGTCTACGGCTATTCGCCCTCGGGCATCTATGGGTATTCCCATCTTTTCGGAGGCTACGCCGGCGGCCAGGCCGAATACGTCAGGGTCCCGTTCGCTGACTCCAGCCTCATGAAGCTGCCTTCGTCAGTGACTGACGAGCAGGGAGTGCTCCTTACCGACGTCTTCCCGACCGGATACATGGCTGCTGAGAACTGCTCGATAAAGGACGGAGACGTCGTCGCAGTATTTGGCTGCGGGCCAGTGGGGCTCTTTGCCATTGCAAGCGCGCGCCTTCTCGGGGCCGGAGAGGTCATCGCCATAGATAGATATCCGGAGAGGCTCAGCATGGCAGCCTCGTTCGGCGGAGCGACGCCCCTCAATTATGAGGAGGTCGATGTGGACGCGGCTCTCCGTGAGCTTACAGGCGGCATGGGGCCGGACGCCTGCATAGACGCAGTCGGCATGGAAGCCCACGGCAACGGCCACGGAAATGTCTACGACACCATAAAGCAGGCGGCGAGACTCACAACCGACAGGGCGTCTGTCCTGCGCCAGGCCCTGCTCTCGTGCAGGAAGGGCGGAGTTGTCTCGGTGCCGGGCGTTTACGGCGGTTATATCGACAAGGTCCCGTTCGGCTCGGCATTCAACAAGGGACTTACAATAAGGACTGGTCAGACCCATGTGCAAAAATA
Source organism: uncultured Thermodesulfobacteriota bacterium (assembly GCA_964508625.1). Lineage (GTDB taxonomy): Bacteria > Desulfobacterota > GWC2-55-46 > GWC2-55-46 > GWC2-55-46 > UBA5799. The sequence continues at coordinate 5,753 of CAZDUP010000053.1, read as the reverse complement.
CATGGGACGCCTCATCTCTTTGACAGAAGAAGGCGTCATCGACCCGTCGGAAATAATAACCCATAGCTTCGCCCTTGAAGACGCTCCAGCGGGATACGAACTCTTCAAACACAAGGATGACGGGTGCGTCAAGGTTGTTTTGAGGACATAGAGCGGGCGCGCAATCGCGCCGGTCTGGCGCGCTGAACGGGCATAAGGCTTTCCCGAGCCTTATGCCGTTTTTATAGAAAGGCAGCTTTATGAAGGTCGTCATATTCGGCCTTACAATGAGCTCTTCGTGGGGCAATGGACACGCCACCATCTGGAGGGCCCTTGCCCGCGCCCTGGCTAAAAGGGGGCACAGGGTGGTCTTCTTCGAGAGAGACGTGCAGTATTATTCGGCAAACAGGGATTTCCCCGGCGCGCCGTGGCTCGACCTCGTCCTCTATGATGATTGGGAAGGGATAATGAAGAGGGCTCAAAGAGAGCTCATCGACGCCGACGTTGGCATGGTTACATCCTATTGCCCGGACGGCAAGCGCGCCTCGGAGCTTCTCCTGTCCTCGAAGGCCGGCGTAAAGTGCTTTTATGACCTCGACACGCCGGTGACGCTCTCAAACCTCAATGAGGGTAGGGAAGTAGATTATCTGCCGGACAGAGGCCTCGGCAGCTTCGATATAGTCCTTAGTTATACGGGTGGACGCGCCCTTGACGAGCTCAAAATCGTCCTCGGCGCTAAAAAGACGGCACCGCTTTACGGCAGCGTGGACCCCCAGACGCATGGTCCTGCCGGAAAGGCTCGCGACTATGCGGCAGACCTGTCGTATCTCGGCACGTTCGCGGAGGACAGGCAGCGCTCTCTAATGGAGCTCTTCATCGAGCCTGCCAGGCGCCTGCCTGAGAAGAGGTTCGTGCTCGGGGGGTCGCTCTATCCAAAGGATTTTCCCTGGACACGGAACATCTATTTCGTATGGCATGTGCCTCCACCCTTGCACCCGAGCTTCTATTCGTCCGCCAGATGGAGCCTGAACGTCACAAGGGCGGCTATGGCCAGCATGGGGTGGTGCCCGTCAGGCCGCCTCTTCGAGGCGGCTGCATGCGGCAGCCCGGTGCTGAGCGATTATTGGGAAGGAATCGATGAGTTCCTTTCTCCCGGCACAGAGATAGTCATAGTGCGAGGCAGCGAAGAGGTGGCAGACGCCCTTGCAATGGACGAGGCCGAAAGGATGAGCATTGCAAGGGCTGCGCGCGAGAGGGTCCTTGAGGAGCATACGGCAAGCGTGAGGGCCGCGGAGTTCGAGAGGATGATGGAATGCGCCCTCGAGAGGAAGGAGGAGGTATGTGGGGGATAATCCCGGCCGCTGGCGCTGGCTCCCGGATACAGCCGCTCGCCTTCTCAAAAGAGCTCCTTCCGGTCGGGAGCAGGACCGAGGGCCTGCAGGAGAGGCCGCGGGCAGTGAGCGAATATCTCATAGAGCGCATGGTACACGCCGGAGCGACAAAACTCTGTTTCGTGATATCGCCGGGCAAGTCGGACATCATGGAATATTACGGCGGACGTATTGGAGGCGCAGATATCTGCTACATGGTCCAGCCCGAGCCATTGGGGCTTTGCGATTCGCTATTCAGGGCGCTCCCGCTAATACGGCCTGACGAATTCGCGCTCATCGGCCTGCCTGATACGGTCTGGTTCCCGCTCTCCGGCTTCAGCTCATTGGGCGAGGAAGGCCTCTCCTTTCTGCTTTTTCCGGTGAGCGAGCCCGAGCACTTTGACGCGGTCGTCCTCGATGAAGGCGGCTGGGTCAGGGAGATACAGGTAAAGCGCAAGGGCGCTTCGAGCGGATGGGTCTGGGGCTCGTTCAAGTTGCGGGGGTCTGTCTTTATGGACCTGCACGCGCTCTGGCTAGAGCGCGGCAAACGCGACGAGTACATCGGCACGCTCGTCAACGAATATCTTGCAAGGGGCGGGCGCGCCTATGGCGTCAAGGCCGGGAGCTCGTACGTTGACGTCGGGACCTTGAACGGATACAGGGAGGCGATAAGGCTCCTGAGCACGCCCGGAGGCGCTCTTGAAGGACAATGACCTGACGAAAGAAGAGATAGCAAAGCGCGTCTCGATGCTCGGCCCGTGGTTCCAGAACATGGACCTTTGCGGCGTCAAGACCGCGCCGGAGCACTTCCTCGGGGATTACCCGAATGCCAAGTGGCGTCGGTTCGCGCATGCGCTGCCAGAGGACCTTGCCGGAAAGAGCGTGCTCGATATAGGCTGCAACGCGGGCTTCTATTCCATAGAGATGAAAAAGAGGGGGGCCGGAAGGGTGCTGGGCATCGACCATGACGAGAGCTATCTGGAACAGGCCAGGTTCGCGTCATCCGTCCTCGGGGCAAAGGTAGAGTTCAGAAGGATGTCGGTCTACGACGTCGCGGAGCTTGAGGAAAAATTCGACATCGTGCTCTTCATGGGTGTTCTCTACCACCTGAGGCATCCGCTCCTTGCGCTTGATCTCATATACGAGCACGCGGCCTCTGAGCTGCTCGTATTCCAGTCGATGCTCCGCGGCAGCGCTGAGATCGACGGGCTCGACGGGGACTATCCCTTCAGCGAAAAGTCCGTATTCGACAGGCCCGGCTTTCCGAGGATGCACTTCATAGAGAGGTACTATGCCGGGGATAGTACGAACTGGTGGCTGCCGAACCGGGCGTGCGCAGAGGCCATGCTCCGGAGCGCGGGCTTTGAGATACTTAGCCGCCCCGAAGAGGAGGTCTATATCTGCAGGAGGTCTGAAAGGGGGTGGATGAAGCAGTGATAGAAGCCGTCATGTTCTGGAATGAGCCCAATAATCTTTCGCACTGGGATTTTCACCTTGACCCGGACTGGAGCCTCTATTCCGAGATGGTCAAGCTCGCCTCCCGGGCCGTGAGCGCGGAGACGGGAGCGATATTAAAGGTGCTGGGCGGCATATCCCCCATTGACCCGAACTTCATAAAGAACCTTAAGAACAAGGGCGTGCTCGATGATCTCGACGTCATAGCGGTACACGGCTTCCCGCTCGACTGGAACCACTGGTCCATTCACGAATGGCCTGACAAGCTCTCCGAGATAAAGGCCGTCTCAGACCTTCCGGTATGGGTCTCTGAGGCAGGTGTATCCACCTTCGGAGCCGAGGAGGTCCAGGAGTTCGGCCTGAGGCGCTCGGCCGAGCTCCTCATCGGCAGGGCAGAGCGGATCCACTGGTACAGCCTCTACGACCTGCCCAGGACATGGCCCGCCACGACCAGGCACAGGGAGGCCGAGGGGTCGGCCTATTACAGGCATTTTTACATGGGGCTTATACGGGAGGACGGCACTCCGAAGAAGGCCCTTAAGATATTTCCAGAGTTCGCGCCTGAGCTCGGCATATGCCAGTGGTTCCATTTCGAGGACCACAGGCTCGGCGATGCAGTGAAGTCGCTCAAAAGGCTTGGTGTGAAAAAACTCCGCACCGGTCTTAGCTGGGCTGACAGCTGCCGTCCATTCGCGCTCTCATGGTTCGACAGGCAGATGAGGGCGCTCGAGGACTTTGAAGTCACGCTGACGTTCTGCTTCACGCCTGAGGCCAGGGGCGTGAAGCCGCACCACACAAGTCCGCCGCGCTCGATCGAGGAGTTCGCGGACTTCTGCTCGGCCATGGTCAAAAGATATGCGTGCCAGAGAGTTTAGGTTCATAAGGACCTCCTTCATGGGCTATTCGAGAAGGCTGGTGAAGGACATATTCGGAGAAAAGACGCTCGTGGCTGCCGCCCATCCTGACGACGAGGCAGCGGGCGCGGGCGCGATGTTCAGGTATATAGAGCGGGCCCTTTTTATTCACGTCACTGACGGAGCGCCGAGAAACCTTGTCGATGCCCTTGACCACGGGTTCAGGTCAGCCGGGGAGTACGCTGAGGCGAGGAGGAGCGAGCTCTTGAAGGCCCTGTCAAGCGTGGGCGTGAGGCCGGAAGACTGCATGCAGGCCTGGGTCGCGGACCAGCAGTCCGGGTTCAATCTCGTCCAGGTCGCGTTGAGGTTAAGGGAGCTTATCGAGGAGGTAGAGCCGGAGTCGATACTCGCCCTGCCGTACGACGGCGGGCACCCGGACCATGATTCGGTCTCCTTCGCCGTGCATGCGGCAGCGGCGCTCCTGAAGCGCGACGGCGTGCCTGCCCCTCCGCTCATCGAATACCCGTTGTATCATGCCATGAACGGAAGGCTCGCTGTGATGGAGTTCATCCCCAGGGAGGGTTTCGACGACATCACGTTCATACTCACGGAGGAGGAAAAAAGGCTCAAGGCGCAGATGATGGACTGCTTCACGACCCAGACCGGGACGCTCAGGATGTTCCCGCTCGACCACGAGAGGTTCAGGGCCGCGCCGCCCTATGATTTTACAGAGCCGCCGCACGAAGGGACTCTCCATTACGAGCGGTTCGACTGGGGCATGAGCGGCAGGCAATGGAGGGAGCTTGCGGCAAAGGCAATGCGCGAGCTCGGGCTCGAGGGGCCTCTGTGAGCCTGTCAATACTCTCCGTCTCCTATCCGTTTGCGCAGGTCAGGCCGGATTCAGCAGGCGGAGCGGAGCAGGTGCTACTGTCGGTTGACGCGGCCCTTGTACGGAGCGGGTGGCAGTCGATTGTAATAGCGCCGGAGGGCTCGAAGGTGGAAGGCACGCTCGAGCCGATACCGCTCGTAAAAGGCAGGATAGACAACGAGGCGCGCTCCTTTATGCACGGCCTGTGCAGAAAGGCCATCGGCTTTGCCCTCAAGTACTGGAAGGTGGACGCCGTGCACATGCACGGCCTGGATTTCCCGGATTATCTGCCGGACGTTGGCCCTCCTGTGCTCGTCACGCTCCACCTTCCGGTGGACTGGTACCCCGGCGCAGCGCTCGCGGCCAATAGGCCCCTTACGTTCTTCAACTGCGTCTCGGCAAGCCAGATGGGCACCTGCCCACAGGGGATGGAGGTGCTATCAACCGTGCCCAACGGGGTGGACATCGAGCGGTTCAGGCCCAGGTTGAGCAGAAGAAGGGGCTATGCACTCTCCATCGGCAGGATATGTCCGGAGAAGGGGTTTCACCTCGCGATGGACGCGGCAAGGCTCTCCCGCGTGCGGTTCGTATTGGCCGGGACGGTCTTCCCGTACGAGGCGCACGAGGAATACTTTGCCTCGGAGATAACGCCGAGGATCGACAACCACTGGTGCTGGTTCGCCGGGGCTGTCGCGTTTGAGAGGAAAAGGCGCCTGCTGGCCGGAGCCCGGTGCGTGCTCATACCGTCCCTTGCGCCTGAGACAAGCTCACTTGTGGCAATGGAGGCGCTCGCGTCCGGCACCCCGGTCATAGCGTTCCCCTCGGGCGCGCTCCCGGAGATAGTCGAAGAGGGCAGGACCGGCTATATAGTGAGGGATGCCTTTGAGATGGCAGAGGCAATCTCAAAGGCTGACAGCATATCGCCTGAGGACTGCATTGAGGCCTCGAAGAGGTTCTCGTCAGCGGAGATGACGGAAAAGTACATCGGGCTCTACAGGACAATAATAGACTCGAAGAGAAGCGGCGGAGCGGATGCTGAGCGATTTCAGAATGGAAGAGATAACGGGGCTATGCGCCCTTGAGGAGCTCGCTCCGGAATGGGATGCGCTCTTCGAGGCATGCCCGGGCGCGCCGCCGTTCCTGTCGCCGAGGTGGCTCATGCCCTGGTGCGCCCGTCTCGGCATGGGCGAGCCTTATGCAATAGCGCTTTGGACAGGGAATACGCTT
>CAZDUP010000052.1:3929-10587 GCA_964508625.1 uncultured Thermodesulfobacteriota bacterium | reverse complement strand
ATGTAAAATCGCTTAGTTAAGCTGCGGTCCTTCTTCCCTTTTGCCCGCGATTCGCCCTTCCGGCAGTTCGATCGCGATTTTTAATTATAACCAAGAATGCGTGGCAGGGCAAACCGGCTTTTTTCGAGAACAAGAAAGCGTGGCATAGAAAAAGCAATTCTTATCACGTAGTGATTGACAGGCATTTTGCGGCTAATTTAAAATGAGTGATTCAAGACTAAAAAAGAGATGATGAAAAATCAGTTCGATATCATAGTTGTCGGCGCCGGACATGCCGGGTGCGAGGCAGCGCTAGCAGGCGGCCGCATGGGCCTTTCCACGCTCGTTTTGACAATGAACCTCGACACCATCGGCCAGATGTCCTGCAACCCGGCGATCGGCGGCATCGCCAAAGGCCACCTCGTAAAGGAGATAGACGCGCTCGGCGGTGAGATGGCGAGAGCCATAGACGATACCGCCATACAGATGAGGACCCTCAACGACAGCAAGGGCCCTGCCGTGCGCGCAACAAGGGCGCAGGCAGACAGGGCGCTCTACAGGATCCGCATGAAGCGGGCCCTTGAGGAGACGCCGAATATATCCATCCGCCAGGGCACTGCTGATGCCATTCTGACCTGTGATGGCGCGGCAACGGGCGTGCGCCTCTCTACCGGAGAGGAGCTTTTTTCAAAGGCGCTAATCATAACGGCAGGCACGTTTTTAAAAGGCCTCATGCACATAGGCCTCGAGAGCTTTCCGGGCGGCAGGGCAGGGGACCTGCCCAGTATAGGTCTCTCCGATTCTCTCGCTTCCCTCGGGTTGAAGCTCGGCAGGCTAAAGACAGGCACCTGCCCGAGGCTCGATTCAAGGAGCATCGATTATTCGAGGACGACACTGCAGGAGCTTCAGTCTCCGTCAGAGTTCAAGCCGTTCTCGTTCACATCTCCGCCCTTTACGCGCAGGCAACTGCCCTGCCATGTAACTTACACCAACGACGAGACGCACCGGGTAATACGCGAGAACCTTGAAAGGTCGCCATTGTACAGCGGCGTCATCGAGGGCATAGGCCCGCGCTACTGTCCTTCTATAGAGGACAAGATCGTAAAATTTCCCCAGAGGATACGTCACCAGGTATTCCTCGAGCCTGAGGGCTACGACACAGTAGAGGTATATCCGAACGGCCTCTCGACCTCTCTGCCAATAGACGTGCAGGAGAAGTTCCTTAAGACCATACCCGGCCTGGAGGATGCGCGGATACTGAGGCCCGGCTACGCCATAGAGTACGACTTTGTGGAGCCTACTCAGCTTACGCTCACCTTGGAGACAAAGGCTATTCCCGGCCTCTTCCTCGCCGGGCAGATAAACGGCACGTCTGGATATGAGGAGGCCGCTGCCCAGGGGCTTATGGCAGGCATGAACGCTGCCCTCAGGATAAAAGGCAAGGCACCGCTCATACTCGACAGGGCCGAGGCCTATATAGGGGTCATGATAGACGACCTGGTAACGCGGGGCACCAAGGAGCCCTACAGGATGTTTACCTCAAGGGCAGAGTACAGGCTTATCTTGAGGGAGGACAACGCTGACCTGAGGCTCCGCGAAAAGGGCCATGCCGCAGGGCTTGTAACTGGAGAGGCATATAAGGCATTTTCTGAAAAGAAGAATAAAATCAATGAGTTAGGCGATATTCTCGACTCAGCGAAGCTGAACCCCACCCAGGAGGCCTGCCAAGCTCTACTGGCAATAGGCGGCGGGGAGCTCAGCAAATCGGCCACTTTGAGGGAGGTCCTCAGGAGGCCGGGGCTCAGACTCAAGGACCTGCTCACGATTACGGGCATTCAGGCCCCGGTATCCGACGAGATAGCCGAGGCAATAGAGATAGAGACGAGGTATGAGGGATATATAAAGAGGCAGGTCGAGGAGGCTGGCCGCTTCAGAAAGATGGAGGGCATCAATATCCCGGAGATATCCTACCAGTCGGTCCAGGGCCTCTCCGCAGAGATACGCGAGAAGCTCGATAAGGCAAGGCCCCTCTCCATTGGCCAGGCCAGCCGCATCTCCGGCGTTACCCCGGCGGCAATTTCAATGCTGATGATCCATCTTAAGAAGATTGGGGCGTACAGATAATGTTCCACGTGGAACATTCTTCTAAGCGCATGGGCCATTGAATGGAAGACAGAGAAAAAATCGACCTCCTCCGAAAAGGAGCCCTTGAGCTGGGGCTTGCGCTCGACGAGAGCCAGATTGCCGCTTTCCTTACCTATCACCGTGAGCTAATGGCCTGGAACCGGAAGATAAACCTCACGGCCATAGAGGACGAAAAAGATATAATAATCAAGCACTTCCTTGATTCTCTCACCCCCCTGGCCCAATCGACCCTTCTTTCAGGGGTAAAGACCATGCTCGATATGGGTGCTGGAGGCGGCTTTCCGGGCCTGCCGCTCAAGATAGTCAGGCCCGATATCGGGCTCACCCTTCTTGACTCGGTCGAGAAGAAGGTCAACTTCATGAGGCATATCGCCCGCACCCTTGGCCTCAATGGTGTTGAGGCCATTGCCAACAGGGCCGAGGCCCCGGATCTGGTCTACAGGCTCTCCAACAGCTTTGACTGCGTCATATCCCGCGCCTTTGCCGAGATGGAGGCCTTTGCCACCCTCGCGATCCCTTATATTCGGCCGGGCGGCATGCTTCTGGCCATGAAAGGCCCGGGCGTGGCCGAGGAATTGAAGGGTTTTGAGATTAAAGGCCTTTCTCAGCCCGAAATTGTCGAGATCAAGGTCCCTTTCTCAGACAGGACAACCAGCCTGGTAATAATGAAGAAGCTCTGAAATGTTCCACGTGGAACATTTCAGAAAACACCCCTCTTTTCTAAAGAGGGTCGGGGGGTTAGCGCATCTTCCACCTCAGTCCCCTTGTAGAAGAAAGTAGCATTGTTCCACGTGGAACATTTCGCAGTTTTGTCATTGTGAGCTAGAATCTCAGAGATTCTCCGTTCGCGCTGCTCCCTCAGAATGACAAAATGGCTTTCCTTTGAGGTAATTGTTCCACGTGGAACATTTCTCTTGAATCGCCTGCCTTGTTGTTTTAAACTCAGAAAACGAAAAAGCCGGGAGCCGGGATGGGAAGGGTAATAACAGTCGCAAACCAGAAGGGAGGGGTGGGAAAGACCACTACCTCTGTAAACCTTGCCGCAACCCTGGCTGTTGCCGAAAAAAAGGTACTTCTCATAGATTTCGACCCCCAGGGCAATGCAACCAGCGGCCTTGGCCTTGATAAGAGGGGCTCAACAGGCATCTACCATGCCATGATAGGCCAGGAGGACATAAAGGCCCTCCTTAAAGATACCGAACTCCGGTACCTGAAGGTCGTCCCGTCATCCATTGACCTGACCGGTGCAGAGGTCGAGCTCATAGACGACCCTGCCCGCGAATACAGACTCAAAAACTGCATAAATTCAGTCAAAAACCTCTTTGATTACATAATCATAGACTGCCCGCCGTCGCTTAGCCTCCTTACGGTAAACGCTCTTGTGGCAGCCGACGCGGTCCTCATACCTCTCCAATGCGAGTACTATGCGCTTGAGGGCATAAGCGACATCCTGCGCACAATAGACCTTATACGGGCCAAGCTCAACCCCGGCCTTGAGATAGAGGGCATACTCCTTACCATGTTCGACTCTCGGAACAACCTGGCCCGCCAGGTCGAGGAGGACATCAGGGCGCACTTCGGGCCAAAGGCATTCAAGACAATGATTCCGAGGAACGTCAGGCTCTCCGAGAGCCCGTCCTTTGGCAAGCCAGTGATCCTCTACGACATCGAGTCAAAGGGCGCGCAGAGCTACATGGAGCTTGCCAAAGAGCTGGTCGTAGATGCCGATATCAGAAAATCAGCAGTAAAATCAACTACTTAGAATAAAAGAGGGCAATCATGATGAACAAGAAAAAGGTCCTTGGCAGGGGTCTTGGCGCCCTTATTGGCGAGGCCTCGGCTGAAAGAACCGTTCCTGCGGCATCTGTTGCCGTAAACGAAAAATTCTTCCTCTGCGCAACGGACGACATAAGCCCTAACAAGAGCCAGCCGAGAAAGCACTTTGAAGAAAAGGCGCTCTCCGAGCTCTGCGAGTCAATTAAAGAGAAGGGCATAATAGAGCCGCTGGTCGTGCGCCGCGCACTTGATGGATACGAGCTTATAGCCGGAGAGAGGCGGTGGCGGGCTTCGCGCATGGCAGGCCTCGCCAAGGTGCCGGTCGTCGTCGTCGAGGCCAATGAAGAAGAGAGCCTCGAGCTTGCAATCATCGAGAACATTCAGAGGGAAGGGCTCAACCCCATAGAAGAGGCTGACTCGTACAGGGCCTTGATGGGATTTGGACTCACTCAGGATGACGTGGCAAAGAAGGTCGGCAAGGAGAGGGCGACTGTCGCGAACTATCTGCGCCTTTTAAAGCTCCCGCACGAGGTGAGGGAGGAGATAGTAAAGGGAAATATCAGCATGGGCCACGCAAGGGCGATACTTGCGATAGAGGGACATGCGGCCCAGGCAGAGCTATGCAGGCAGATAATCACGAAAGGCCTTTCTGTCAGAGAGGCAGAGGCGCTTGCGTCTGGAACAGGCAAGTCAAAGTCAAAACAGCCGAGAGCAGGCGAGACAATGAAGAGCCCCATTGAGGATGAGCTAAGGGGCATCTTCGGCACAAAGGTCGCCTTGAAGGACAGGAAGGGCAAGGGCAGGGTGGAGATAAGCTATTTCTCTGTGGAGGAGAGGGAGCGGATACTGGAGATGCTGAGGTCGGTGGGGTGAGCTAAGGGTTAAGGGCGCAACTGGAAGCCGTTTGTGCAAGGTTAATTGGTGCGCGGATAATAAAGAAGGAAGCCATGGAATTAAATTACGAAGTAATTCTCATCAACATTAATGATGCAATTACTGAATTGAAGGATTTAAAGAAAGCAGTCGAAGTCAAAGAAATAAGCGAAGAGGAACTTAGATTATCTCTTCAGCATGCATATCATCATTTGAATTTTGTCTGGAACGCTCGAAAAACATCTCCTGAGCGGTATGAAAAATTGTCAGAAAAAGACTTCGAGAAGTGGGGAAAATATCCCAAAGATATCGAATTTTAGATTGTAGGGTGCGCCGTGCGCACCAAATTATATTTGAAAGCGACTTGAACCGCCCGGATGAATTTTCTTCCCCTACCTTGACGGGAGGGGATTGAGGGGAGGGTGAAAGATTACCCCTAACCTCCGCCCCTTCCCGCAAGGGGAGAGGGAGATCGGCTTAGAAATGAAATGGACCTTAGCTCTCTTAATTCTGTTCCTCACCTTAATCCCCGCATGCTCTAAAAAAGAGGCTCTTCCAGAGGGCTGGAGGGCGCCGACCAATGACGAGCTCAAGGCACCGTGGCGCGCCGACAGCAAAGACCGCTACACGATAGTAAACGGCGACTTCAACGCAGATGGCCTCGCAGACCAGGCGCGTCTCCTGGTGCGCGAGGATGAAAAGGGCTTCGGGCTCTTTGCCTTCATCTCGCAGCCGGACAGCACGAAACAGACCCTTCTCCTCGATGAGACAAACGAAAAGAGCCTCCTTCCGTACATAGGCATAAAGAAGGCCGAGCCGGGAAAATACAAAACTGCCTGCGGCAAGGGCTACGGCCCGCCATGCAAAAAGGACGAACCCAGCGAGATAGAGATAAAGACCGAGGCCATTGATTTTTTTATCACAGAGAGCTCGAACGCGATAATCTATTGGGACAAAGAGAAGAAGACTTTCAGGAAGATCTGGGTGAGCGAATAGGTACGGCGGTGTGCGGCGCACAGCGACTTCGGAGGTTTATTGAATGAAAAAGTACTTTCGAGTGATGTTAGGAAGAAAGAGCGCCTTCGCAGCCCAAGGCTTTTCAGAGGGCTTTATTGGTGCTGATTTTGATATCGATGAAGACCTGAGCAGTAAATTATCTGAGGCATGGCGGGAGTTCAACAAGAGCTATGTTCCTCTTTACATGGTAAAGCGTCCGGACAAGTCTAAAATAGCCGCAGGCCTTGCCTGTGGTTTCTTATGGACCATCGCAAAAGGAATCCGAAAAGGCGATATCGTGCTCTCCCCTGACGGCTCAGGCGTGTACCATATCGGAGAAGTCACAGGCGATTATTTTCATAAACCCGGTGACATCCTTCCGCATCGACGTCCAGTGCAATGGTTTGGCCAGATTGAACGTGCTGCAATGAGCGAAGCTCTCAAAAATTCGGCTGGTTCAATTGGCACCGTCTGCGAACTCTCTGGCTATCAGGAAGAAATAGAAAAGCTGATATGTGGCAGCACAGCTACTACTATCGTGTCGACGGATCCCTCAGTAGAAGACCCTGCCACTTTTGCTCTGGAAAAGCATCTCGAAGATTTTCTTGTCCAAAACTGGGCTCAAACTGAGTTAGGGAAAGAATATGACATCTACGAGGAAGATGGAGAGAAAGTTGGTCAACAGTATCCAACAGACACCGGGCCTGTAGATATCCTTGCAATAAGTAAGGACAAAAAACGACTACTGATAGTTGAACTAAAAAAGGGTAGGGCAAGCGATGGTGTTGTAGGACAGGTTTTGAGATATATGGGATATGTGCTGGAAGAACTCGCCGAAGAAGGGCAGTCTGTAACTGGCGTAATTATTGCCCTTGATGATGATCAGCGG
>CAZDUP010000052.1:0-3919 GCA_964508625.1 uncultured Thermodesulfobacteriota bacterium | reverse complement strand
CGGATTCGGCGGGCATTGGCCGTCGTCCCCACAATAAATTTTTACAGATATCAGGTCAGTTTCAAACTGCTGAAGGCATAAAATGAGCAGCATCGGCTAAAATAAACGTAAGGTGCAGTTGCCCACTAGTAAAGTGTGACCCAGGTACCAGCCTTTTTTTGCCCTCTTTCCCTAATATAGCCCTTTGAACCGTACTTTTTCCGCCCGCTGACCATAAGGAGGCCTGAGGATGTTTGGAAAAGACAAGGACAAGGACGAGAAAAAGAAGCCCGGCGAAATAACGGGCTTCATAGGCAAGGGCGTTTCCATGGAAGGCCGGATAACATTTGAAGACACCATGCGCATAGACGGCAGCTTCAAGGGGGACATATCGGCCCCGTCGGGCGCGCTCGTTGTGGGCGAGGGCGGATACATAGAAGGAGAGATAAGGGTAGCCTCAGCCGTCATTACCGGCATAATAAAGGGCAAGCTCGACGCCAGCGCGAGTGTAGAGCTCAAGAACCCGGGCAAGGTGACTGGAGAGATAAAGACGCCCACCCTTATAATAGAAGAGGGCGTGGTCTTCGAAGGCGCGTGCACCATGATGAAAAAAGACGGCGGAGCTCCTGAGACTGTCGAGTATGAGGCGACAGTGCATTCGGGGCCGTTCCCGGCCTTTCTGAAGAGCGGACAGGGGAATTAGTTTATTTACCATAATCCCCCTTGCTCCCCCTTTAGGAAAGGGGGAAAACAGAAAGAGAATTTTCGTCGCCTGCGGCTCCTCAGAATGACAGAACACTGACCCTCTCACTTTCATCCTCTCCCCCTGGGGGAGAGGAAATTAACGCCATTAGTCGTCTGGTGCGCTGACGCGCACAAATTATTAATCCCCCTCAGTCCCCTTTAGAAAAGGGGGAAGCATTAAGGGGCCTCTCACGAGGCCCTTTTCTTTTTTCGCCGCCGTACTATAATAGGTGAATGCGGCGTAAGCTCAAGGAAGAGACTGTAATCTTCATAAGCGTCCTCAAGTGGATATTCCTGGCCACTATAGTCGGCGCTGTCGTGGGCCTATCGACGACCGCTTTTGTGAAGAGCCTCAACTGGGGCGCGGCGCTCGCCATCCAGCACGAATACTACTTCGTTCTCATACCCGTCGGACTCCTCGCGTCCACGCTCATAATAAAATACGTCTTTCCGCAGGCAGCGGGCCACGGCGCGAACAGCGTCATAGAGAGCATTCATAAAAATTCCGGCAAGATAAGACCCATCATAATCCCGGTCGAGTTCATCCGTACCTTCATAACGCTCACAACAGGCGGCTCTGCCGGAAAAGAGGGGCCGAGCGCGCAGATAGGCGCTGGCCTGGCATCGATGGTCGCGGACCTCCTCAGGTTCGATGGCAACGACAGGCGAAAGCTCGTCATCTGCGGCATAAGCGGCGGCTTTGCCTCTGTCTTCGGCACGCCTCTGGCCGGGGCCATCTTCGGCATGGAGGTGCTCTTTGTCGGCAGCATAATGTATGACGTGCTTTTGCCCTCGTTCGTTGCCGGGATAATCAGCTACCAGGTGTCATCATGGCTCGGCCTTACCTACTTCTATAACCCCATAACATTCATGCCAGTATTCAGCGAGTCGTTCTTCCTGAAGGTCATCGCGGCCGGAGTCTTCTTCGGCCTCTGCTCTGTTCTACTTATCGAGATGCTGAGACTCGGGAAAAAGGCGGCCGGTGCCATCAAGATGACCGACGAGGCAAAGGCCGTCATGGCAGGGTGCATCCTCGTCGCGCTCACCTTCATCTTTTCGAGGGACTACCTCGGCCTCGGCCTTCAGACCATACAGTCGAGCCTCGAAGGCGGCGAGGTGCCCTGGTATGCCTTTATCATGAAGTCGTTCTTCACCTCCGTAACGCTCGCCTTTGGCGGCCATGGGGGCATCGGTACGCCCATATTCTTTGTCGGAGCGACAGCGGGCTCGGCATTCTCAAGAGTATTAGGGGTTGACCCGGCCATGCTCTCTGCCATAGGCTTTGTCGCGCTCCTTGCGGGCGCGGCGAATACGCCGATTGCCGCGTCCATCATGTCAGTAGAGCTCTTCGGGGCTGAGGTCGCGCCGTATGCCGCAGTCGCATGCGTCATAAGCTTCATGATAACCGGCCACAGGTCAGCCTATCCATCACAGGTGCTGGCAGTCAAGAAGTCATCGTCTATAGCGGTCGAGGTGGGGCGCGAGGTCTCTGGCATGCAGCCGGGAGTCGAGTACAGGGACAGGTCTATAATAGGCAAACTCCGGCAGCTCCTCAAGAAAGACGATCTGCGCGATGGACCCTGAGATAATCACGGGCCTCAGGTGGCCGAGGGACAGGGAGCGAATCTATGAAATACAGGAAGAGGTAAGGAAAAGGGTCAGGCTCGAGCCGCTCGCCTCCCAACCTTCCACCATCGCAGGCGTTGACGCCTCGTTCACGGATGCTAAAGTTATAAGTGTAGCCTGCCTCATGAGCTATCCACGGCTCGATTGCCTTGAAGATAGCTCAGCCGTAATAGAATCCGAATTTCCGTACATAACCGGGTACCTCTCCTTCAGGGAGGGGCCAGCAATAGCACAGGCCCTGAAAAGACTGAAAAGACGGCCTGACCTTCTCATATTCGATGGGCAGGGCATAGCGCACCCAAAGGGGCTGGGGATAGCGGCCTTCATGGGCGCGCTCCTTGATATGCCGTCCATCGGCTGCGCAAAGACAAGGCTCGTAGGCGAATATAGAGAGCCAGGGCCAAAGAGGGGCGAGTACTCGCCGCTTTTCCATAAAGGCGTCGAGGTCGGAGCAGTAGTAAGGACCAGGGACAATACAAGGCCGCTCTTTGTCTCGCCGGGGCACATGATAGACATAAAGGGGGCTGTGGAGATTGTGCTCGAGAGCGCTCCCAGGTTCAGGCTCACCGAGCCAGTAAGAAGGGCAGATGCCCTGTCGAGGAAGATGAAGATGGAGATGAGGAAGGGTGATTAGGATTCAGAGCTGACCTTTACCGAAGCACTCAAGGAGCCACTATGGCAAACGTACTGATGCTAATCGAGAATGGCTTTGAAGATGCCGAGGCCCTCTATCCTTTCTACAGGATGCAGGAGGCAGGTCACAAGGTAACTGTCGCGGGGCCCAAGGCAGGCACGTACTCAAGTAAGCACGGCTATCCTCTCGCGGCAGAGAAGTCTGCCGATGAGGTGCGGGCCGCTGATTTCAAGGGGCTCATCATCCCCGGCGGCCAGGCCCCTGACAGGATGCGCATCCACCCGAACATGGTGAAACTCGTCAAGGACGCATTCGACAAGGGTCTTGTCGTGGGCGCCATCTGCCACGCCGCGCAGCTTCTTATAGAAGCAGATGTCCTGAAGGGAAAGAAGGCGACCTGTTATATCTCGGTGAGGACTGATCTGAAGAACGCTGGCGGGGATTACGTAGATGCGCCTGTCGTGGTCGATGGAAGGCTCGTGACTTCGCGCCATCCGGGCGACCTGCCAGATTTCTGCCGCGCCTTGGTCGAGTTGCTGGGTTAAACGGCCCTCAGCTCGTTTGCCGATGAGTTTGGGTCAAGGAGCTCGGGCGAGGGCTTGCCAACGAGGTAGCCTTGCGCGTAATCGACCCCAATGGATTTGAGCAGCTCGATCGTCGTCTCGTTCTCCACGAACTCGGCTATTGACCTTATCTGCAGCCCCTTTGCAAGGTCTCTTATGGCCTTTACGAATACCTGGTCATTGGGGCTCTCGTTGAGCTTCCGTATGAACGACCCGTCTATCTTGATGTAGTCCACCTGCATCTCCTTCAGATAGGTGAACGAGGTGAAGCCCACCCCGAAATCGTCGAGCGAGAAATGGCAGCCTATCTCCTTCAATGACTTCACGAACTTCGTCGCCTTCTCGAGGTCTCCTATCGCGGCAGTCTCCGTTA
>CAZDUP010000051.1:0-10696 GCA_964508625.1 uncultured Thermodesulfobacteriota bacterium | reverse complement strand
AAAAAGGAGCTCCTCGACATACTCTACACCAAGTCGTTCAGGTACGACGAGGCCGGCTTTACGCTCACGAGCGGCAAGAAGAGCAACTACTACATAGACGTAAAGAAGACCGCGCTCAGCTCAGTGGCAATGGAGCTCATAGGCTACGCCTACTTCCAGAAGCTCAAGCTCGCGCCCATCGACGCCATAGGCGGCATGACGCTCGGAGCCGACCCCATAGCCTACTCAGCCGCGCTCATCTGCACGCTTAGAGGCAAGTACCTTGACGTCTTTATCGTAAGGAAAGAGGCCAAGGGCCACGGCACGCAGGCCTGGATAGAGGGCGACGTAAAGCCTGACGCAAACGTGGTCGTCGTCGAGGACGTCATCACTACAGGCGGGTCAACGATAAAGGCGGTCCAGAAGGCCAAGGAGGCAGGCCTCAATGTGCTCCGCGTGATTGCCCTCCTTGACAGGGAAGAGGGCGGAGCGCAGAACATCGAGAAGGAGACCGGAGTAAAGGTCGATTCGATATTCACGATGGGAGATCTCCTCGAGGTGCACAAGAAGAAGCAGGAAGAGGAAGAGAAGGAAAAGAAGAAGCAGCAGGCCCTGAAGGAGAAGCCGGTATTCTGATACAGGGGCCATCATTAAATTCAAAAGAGGCTGAGCCCTTTGCGGGCCAGCCTCTTTTTTTATCCAACTCGCAGTGTAAGACACCCTCTCCCTTGGGCGGAGAGGGCAGGGGTGAGGGGGAAAACTTTGAATTACCTCTTCTCTCAAGATCTCACGCAAGGAGTTCGTCATGCCCCTTTCTCCCAAGAATCGCATAATTTTCGCCCTCGACGTGGCTGATATTGAGGGCGCAAAAAGATATGTTGACCTCCTCAAAGATCACGTAGGTGTCTTCAAGATCGGCCTCGAGCTCTTCGTGGCATGCGGCCCGGAGATAGTAAGGACAGTGCGGGAGAGGGGAGGGAGGGGAATATTCCTTGACCTCAAGTTCCATGACATACCCGAGACAGTGAAGGGGGCGATGCGCTCTGCATCGGCCCTGGGCGCGGACTTCGCGACAGTCCATACCAGTGATGGCAGCTCGATATTGAAATCTGCTGTAGAGGCCGCCGGAAAAACGAAGGTGCTCGGGGTGACGGTACTTACGAGCCTTTCCAAAGAGGCATTCCCTGAGGCCGGTATTGATGAGGGCTTCACGCCCGAGGCCCTTGTCCTTCACAGGGCAAAGGTCGCCAAGGCCTCTGGCTGCGCGGGAATAGTATGCTCAGGCCTCGAGGCAAAGGCTGTACGGGCCGAGCTCGGCCCCGGCTTTCTCATCATAACGCCGGGAGTAAGGACAAAAGAGGACGCAGTCGGCGACCAGAAGAGGGTGGTGACACCCTATGATGCCATATCGAACGGCGCTGATTATATCGTTGTCGGGCGTCCTATAAGGGACGCGAAAGACCCGGTTGAGGCTGCGAAGAGGATTGCAGGGGAGATTGAAAAAGGGCTGTAGTCATGCGAGCGGGCTGCGGCAATCTGATGAGATTTCTCAGCCGTCAATAAATCGGGAAAAAATAAATAGTTCTTTTCAGGCTTTCTTAGGTCGAGGCCTTTTTCCGCGCTGCCGCGCGGTTCTGGGCGTAAGGCTTGCTCGCTACTCCCTCCATCCTCCGCGCTCGCCCCTTATGTCGCCCGCTTCGCGGTCTCCTTCTGCCTCGGCTCGCGCGCCCCTCCCCCATCCCTATGCTCGCCTGCGCCTTATGCCCGCATAGGTTTAAAACAGAAAGTACTGATTAATTCTTTATCCCCTTGTTCATCACCAGATATTCCCCGTTAAAGGTGAGGGGGACTGGCTTGTCAGGCTCTCCAATCCTGTGGCCGCTTATATGCAGGTGCGGCTCGAATGAATTGCCTGAGTTTCCTACCCGCCCGATTACCTGGTTTTCCTTGATGGACTGACCCTCGTTGACCTTTACGCTGCCGTTCAGAAGGTGCGCGAGCAATATGCTCACGCCCTTGCATTCGAGTATTATGTGGTTGCCAGCCGGGTTGATGCGGTTTGCTTCATGTGGCGCGTTGTCAGGCACGCCGTCGATCGCGACCGTCACCTTGCCAGAGCACGGGCTGTAGAGCACCTCTCCGTATGCCTTGTAGGAGGGCAGCTCTGAGGGAAAGAGTCCGGACGCCCTGTTGCCAATAAGGTTGAGCTTCACTATATCGATAGAGTAGGCTTCGGATTTCTCTGACCTGTGAAAGGGGTTCAGTACCGGGCTTGCGCCGCCCTGTATGGCGTAGTACCTGCCGTCCTTCAAGGGGAATGCTAAGTCAACGGCCTCTCCCTTATTGAGCTTGCCCTTAATGGCGAGCATGTCGAGCGTGAGGAATAGGGCCAATATGACTATCCTCGGTTTGTAGTTCACCCGCCCCTTGCTGTTGCGCTTGCTGAATATCGCCCTCTCTTCGAGCCTGGGGAACCTCCACAGGGCAGCCGCGACGAAGAGCGCCTTTATAATGTACCTGAGCCATGTGCTCGCGAATGCCCACGGCCCGGCAAGGTCGAAGAATACGATGATGGACGCGGCAGCGAGCACACGTACGACCCAGTCAGCCCTGCTCGTGAACTTGCCCTTCCAGAGCCACAGTATCGAAAGGAGCGGCAGGGCGATTGAGAGGAGTATGTATATCGAGATTAGGACAGCGAGCATCAGGAGGGCTTACCTATCTTTTCCTGGCGTAGCCGAGGTAATTTACGGAGGTGTCGTTTGAAATCTTGAATTCGAGCTTCAGCGGATCGTAGCTCATGCCCTTCAATTCCATCATATCGACACCGTACTTCTCGAGTATCTCTTTCAAGAGCGACGGGCGGATGAACCTCTCGTATGAATGAGTCCCCCTCGGCACCATGCCAAGCACGTCCTCTGCCATGAAGAGAGCAAGGAAGCGCGCTTTGAGCGTCTTGTTTATGGTGCCGAAGAAGAGGAGGCCGCCTGACCTCAACATTGAAAGCGCGTCCTTGAGGAACCTGTCTATATCATCCACGTGCTCCAATACCTCTGCGCATATGATGATATCGAACTGCTGCGCATCAAGAGCGAGCTTCTCGACTGCTATGACCCGGTAGTCTATCTCAAGGCCTGTCTCTGCGGCGTGCCTCTTTGCCGCCTCAATGGCAACTGGCGAGAGGTCAATGCCAGTGACCTTGGCCCCTGCCTTTGCGAACTCTTCTGCGAGTATGCCGCCGCCGCAGCCGATATCGAGGACTCTCTTGCCAGAGAGCTCTCCTGCGCATGACGAGAAGTAACCGAAGCGGAGAGGGTTTATCCTGTGGAGCGAGAATAGCCTGCCAGCAGGGTTCCACCACTCCTGGCCGTACTGCTCGAATTTCTGGGATTCAGAGGTCAAAACCCGTACTCCTTCCACCTCTTGTCAACAAGCTCAGAGATGGTCTTATCCATCTGCATCTTCTCGCCCCATTTGCGGCTTACCTCCGGCGGGTACTTGTTTGTGGCGTCTATGCCCATCTTGCTGCCGAGGTTCTCTATAGGCGAGGAGAAATCCAGATAGTCTATGGGTGTCTTGTCGATGATGAGCGTGTCCCTTGCCGGGTCAACGCGCGTTGCGATGGCCCAGATGACGTCAGACCAGTTGTGCACGTCTATGTCCTCATCGACCACGATGATGTATTTGACGTACATGAACTGCTTCAGCACACCCCAGAGGCCCATCATTATTCTGCGGGCATGGCCCGGGTATTCCTTTTTTATCGAAACGACTGCGATCCTGTATGATACGGCCTCCATGGGCAGGCTGAAGTCAACGACCTCCGGGAACTGGAGCTTCAATGACGGCAGATAGAGCTTGTTCAGCACAGTGCCGATTACAGCGTCCTCCTTGGGCGGCCTGCCGGTGATGGTCGTAAGGTAGAGCGGGTCTTTCCTGTGCGTGATGGCTTTAAGGTGAAATACCGGGAAGGGCTCGGCAGCGTTGTAATATCCGGTATGGTCGCCGAACGGCCCTTCCATGGCAAGGTCTCCGTGCCTTATCTCGCCCTCCAGTATTATCTCTGCCGAGGCAGGCACCTTCAAAGGCACTGTCTTGCACTCGACAAGCTCTATGGCCTTTTTGCGGAGCACCCCGGCGAAATGAAACTCTCCCACGTCCTCTGGCACAGGCGTCACGCCTGCTATGATGGTTGCAGGGTCAGCGCCTATGGCAACGGCAACTGGCATGGGCTTTCCGGCCTTTTCCCACTCCCTCTGGTGTGTCGCGCCGCCCCTGTGCGCTAGCCATCTCATTATCGCCCGCTTCCTGTCAAGGTACTGCATCCTGTAGACGCCGACGTTGTACGGGCCGCCATCAGGCGACTGCGTCACGACGAGCGGCCATGTTATGAGGGGCGCCGCGTCTCCGGGCCAACATTTAATAATCGGAATGGTTGACAGGTCAGCAGAGTCAGTATGGACTACATCCTGGCAGGGGCCGTTCTTGACTGTCTTTGGCCCGAGCGTGAGTATCTTCCCGAAGAAGGGTATCTTCTTTACAGCGTCCCAGAGCCCTTCTGGCGGATGGGGGCGCTGGAGAGTTGCTATGAACTGGCCGATATCAGATAGCTCCTCCTCAGTGACGCCAAGGCCGAGGGCGACCCTTTCAGCAGTGCCGAAGAGGTTGCCTACGAGGCGCATCTCATGGCCTTTGACCTTTTCGAAGAGCACTGCCGGGCCGCCGGACCTGACGAGCCTGTCTTGTATCTCTGCTATTTCCAGGGACGGGTCAACCTCTGCCTTTATCCTTTTAAGGAGGCCGCGTCTTTCAAGCTCAGCAAGGAATTCCCTCAGGTCGGCATATGCCATCTTTCAACTCTCACAAATTGAGATCGATTGAGATAAAAAGGAGGAGTATCCCCCCGAGTAGCGCGTTTGCCTCGAACCCCTTGAATGCGGTCTGCCTCGAGGGGTCTTTCTTTACCATCGCGACGATTGCGAGCATGAGCCCGAGCGTAATCACAAGACCTGCCCAGAAGACAGGCCCCATTGCCATGAGCGAGGCGGCTGCGCCGAGCAGGACGGCAAAGCAGATGTAGCATATTACGAGCGCCTTATAGACCGAGTTGCCGAAGAATATGGCCGTGGACTTTACGCCTATGCGGATGTCGTCGTCCCTGTCCATGAGCGCGTATATAGTGTCATAGGCCGTTGCCCAGAAGATGTTTGAAAGGAATATCAGGACCGCAACCAGGCTCACTTCGTCCCGCACCGCGCTCCAGGCCATGACAGCGCCCCAGCCAAAGGCCATGCCCAATACGACCTGCGGAAAGTGGCTGAAGCGTTTCACAAACGGGTATATTGCCGCGAGCGCAAGGCCGACGAAAGAGAGCGTGACCGTGAGCCTGTTGAGCTGAAGTACCAGAGCAAAGGCCGCAATGGAAAGGACGGCCATTACGATGGCCGCCTCCATGACAGAGAGCCTCTTGTTCGCCAGGGGCCTCTCCTTTGTCCTCTCGACATGAGGGTCAAAGCCCCTGTCAGCTATGTCGTTCATGGAGCAGCCCGCGCTCCTCATGAGAAACGTGCCTGCTATGAATATGGCGAGGAGGTCGGACCCCGGCCTTCCGTCGGCTGCGATGAAAAGGGACCAGAGCGTGGGCCAGAGGAGAAGGAGCGTGCCCTGCTGCCTCGGGAGCCTCACGAGGTCCGAGATGGCCTGTAGCTTATTTAGGGAATAGGCTGCCGGCATCTCAGTTCGTAAGCCCGGCGCTTAAGAGACCGGGGCTGAATATCTCGGTCACAGCCGCCTTTATTATCCAGCCGCGCTCACCTTTGTTGAAGAGTATGTACCGCCGCGCGAAAAGGGGCGTATGCTCAGGCAGGTCAAGATCCCTGGAGGCTACAGGGCAGCGCACCACGCCTATCTCGAGCCGTTCTTTTGCAAAGAGTATCCCGTTGGAGGCAAGTACGCGGCCCAGCGGCTCAGAGCCCTTTTCGTCGAGCGCCGCCTTGACAAACGGGTCGAGCATGGCAACAGGTATGAGAGTCCGCGCGTACAGGAGCCTTTTTTCCCCGGCATTGAGCCAGACCTCCCGCTCAATGGCCGGGTCGTCTGGGCTGGCGCCGAGGAAATCAGCGTCAGCCCGGGAGAGCCTGGCAGGGCCGTTGAAGCGCACCTCTGCTTCGACCCGATCGTTCGAGAGGAGCTCGAGCTCTGTTGTCATCGACCCCTCTGAGAATAGCAGTAGGAGCTGATGGGGCAGCAGCTCCTCGACAAGCGGGATGCGCCGGGCCTCGAGGCCGCCTGTCCAGCCGTTCTGCATGGTGTATGAGAAGCCTGCTGCCATAGCGGATGAAATTACCATACAGATGGCCTTTGGTCAATAGAACGGGGGTTTTTGGGCAGCCCCTGGAAATGAAATAAAAAAGCCGCATCCCTTTGCAGGGCGCGGCTTTTTCGCCTGTATCGAAGAGGCGCTTAGTGGCCTTTTCCAGCGGCTTCCTTCTCCGCGTCGTAGGGCTGCTGCTCGACCGGTATCTCGGATGCCTTCAGAAAGGCGTCTACGCTGTACTTGATGGCGGCTGCCGTGCTCTTGTTCTGGCTGCGGAGGATCTTCAGGAGCTTGCCCACGTAGATTATCTCGTCAGGGCTAAGGCTGCTGAAGTCCGTCGGCCTGGTGAACTCCTTGCCATAGGCAGAGGTCTCCTCGGCGGCCATCATGAAGCCCTTTCTCTCGAACTCTCCGCCCTTGCCAGGCCTGTACATCTCGCCTTCGCCGGAGATGAGCCAGTCCACTGAAAGGCCGTAGATGTTCGCGAAACGGAGCACCAGGTCAGTGGGCATCTCGCCCCTCTTCTTATAGTTAGAAAGCGCCTGAGGTGTGACTCCGAGAACGCGCGCCACGGCAGAATCGTTCTTGAGCTTGCCGGCCCACCTCATCCTTTCGATGATATCGGAATAGCTGACTCCCATTTTAATACCCCTTTCTTTTTAACGTCTTCATTGACGTACAACTCTAAGATGAGATTAAGATAGAGTTTGAACCAGCCAGGGAGAAACTGGAAGTATTCGCGAGAGGGAGTGCGGCTACTATAGAAAAATCAGCGAATAAAACTGCTGCTCGAGGCTTCTCACCCGGTGTTAAGCTATCTTGGCGACCCAATTGATATTTCAACTGATTATAGACCGTTTGAAAAATTCTGTCAACAGGTTTAATAAGTGTTATTTTCCTGAAATTATTCTAAACAGGACCTGCACCAGATATGAGCCAATGTATGGAGTCCAATAAATTCGGATGGGGGAAGTGTAATATGGTGGGCGGTACAGGATTTGAACCTGTGACTTCCACCGTGTGAAGGTGGCACTCTGCCGCTGAGTTAACCGCCCGGCTCAAAATGAGCATATATTCTACAGGCATAGGCCGGTGATAGTCAAGAATTACCTTGAAGAATTGTAGCTTTAAAGGTTATATTTCCACCAGGCTGATGAGAGTATTGGGGCTTGACATAGGGAAAAAGACTATCGGGGTGGCCCTGAGTGACCCTGAGGGGCTCATAGCACAACCCGTTGCCACCATAAAGAGAACGCGCCTGGCAGAGGATATTGAAAACGTCATTAATATGGCCCGCGAAAATTCGGCGGGGAAGATAGTAGCCGGTCTGCCGCTCAAGATGGACGGCAGCGCGAGCCCCCAGACCGAGTTCACACTCAAGTTCGTTGAGCGCCTCAGGGCTGCCTCGGAAATACCTGTCGAGACCTGGGACGAGCGGCTCTCGACGGCTGCAATCGAAAGGCTCCTCATAGAGGGTGAGATGTCGAGAGCCAGGAGAAAAGAGGTAGTCGACAAGCTCGCTGCCTCGTACATACTGCAGGGATACCTGGACAGCCAGAGGAAGAGAGCGGAGTAACCTACCCGACAGCCCGCCATGCGCAAATATATCGAGAAAATAATATTAATACTTGCAGCCGTGCTCCTCTTGGGCGCCACGCACCTTTACATGACCTTCTATACCGCGCCTTCGGACGAGAGGGCGGTAAAGACGGTCTCGATCGAGCGCGGCATGAGCTTCCGGGTAATAGCCGAGAGCCTGGAGAAGGCGGGCGTGGTGCGCGACGCCGACAGTTTGAGCCTTGCGGCGCGCATCCTCGGCGCTTACAAGAAGGTAAAGGCCGGGGAATACGAGTTCACCACCAACATGACCCCGATAGAGGTCCTGGAGCAGCTCGTCAAGGGCAGGATAAAGAGATACTTCGTAACCATACCTGAGGGATACAACGTGCGCGAGATTGCGGCCGTGCTCAAGTCAGCCGGTCTCGTGGAGCAGGACGTCTTCATTGCCAGGGCGCTTGACCATGAGCTCGCAAAGAGCCTGGGCGTGGAAGGGCCAACGCTCGAAGGATATCTCTTCCCCGATACATACGAGTTTTCGAAAGGCACGAGCGCTGACGAGATGATAGGCCGGATGGTCGAGAACTTCAAACGGGTCTATGCTGCATACGAAGGCGAGGCAAAGGCCAGTGGATTGTCGATGCGCAAGGTAGTGACGCTCGCATCGATAATAGAAAAGGAGACCGGCGCGCTGGAAGAGCGCGAGATAATCTCGGCCGTATTCCACAACAGGCTCAAGAAGGGCATAAAGCTCCAGAGCGACCCTACTGTCATCTACGGCATAGCCGGTTTTGACGGAAATATCACAAGGCGGCACCTCTCGTTGAAGTCACCCTACAACACATATGTGATATACGGCCTGCCGCCAGGCCCGATTGCCAATCCCGGGAAAGAGTCCATAGCCGCGGCCCTGAGGCCGGCCAAAGCGGACTATATCTACTTTGTCTCAAGGAACGACGGCACGCACCAGTTCTCGAGGACCTTGAAGGAGCACAACCAGGCTGTGCAGGAGTTCCAGAGGCAGGCAAAGGCCTTGAAGCAGGAGGCAAAGGCAGAGGAGGCTCAGGCTGCAGCCCAGGAAAAGGCTGCGGGGGCTGGAAAGTAAATCAAGCCATTTTCTTTCACGTTCTTCAGTATATCTTCCCCTTAAACCCGCTTGAAATATTAACACTGCCAGACCCATCGACTATAACGCCCTCCACGCCCTCGAGCCTCTCTATAAGCTCCATCCCCCTCTGAGGCCCCATTACGAATACTGCTGTAGAGAGCGCGTCGGCAACGGTCGGGTCCTCGGCAACAAGCGTAACGCTCTGGGTGCCGCGGGCCGGACGGCCTGTCTTTGGGTCGAGTATGTGGTGGTACCTGACGCCGTCTTTCTCAAAGAACCTCTCGTAGTCGCCGGAGGTCGGGACAGCGCCATTATATACATATGCCTCTCCGAGGAGCGCGCCTGTTTTCCTCGGGTGCTGGATGCCTATTTTGAACGGCTCTCTGCGGTCCTCCTGGAATACGTACATGTCGCCGCCAGCGTGCACTATGCCTCGTCTTACCCCGTGAGCTTTGAGCACGCCTGCAGCCTTGCCTACGATGTAGCCCTTTGCAACGCCGCCGAGGTTCAGGGCCATGCCTTTCCTTGCCAAGCCGACTTTATCTGCTTTCTCGTCTACAATCACCCCCCTGTAATCGACAAGGGGCAGGAGCTTATCAAGCTCTTCCCGTGAGGGCACTACCCCCTTTTCACCAGACGGCCCCCACACGGCCGCGAGAACGCCCACTGTCGGGTCAAATGCCCCGTCCGAGAGCCTGGAGACATTGAGCGCCGCTGCCACGACCTCTACGACCTCAGGCGCGACCTCGACCGGGGCCTGCCCGGCGCTTTGGTCTATCCTGGAGATGTCGCTCTCAGGCCTGTACGAGCTGAGGAGCGCCTCCAGCCGCTCTATCTCAACAAAGGCTGCCTCCGCAGCCTCGTCGAAGCCCTTCCGGTCGCCATCGATAAGCGTGAGCTCGACCAGGGTGCCCATCGCCTGTTTCGTGTAATTGACGCTCTCTGATGGCTTTCGAGAGTTGATGAAATAGGAGAGACCGAGAAGCAGGAGTACAGAGGCGGCGATTATGATGTAGGTAGAGAGCCGTTGTTTAGGCATGGTCTTTAAAGCTTACAGATTTAGTGGGCCGGTCAGGCCAGACTCATGTTCGAACAGCCTGCCCAAAAACAAAGAGCCGGGCCTTCTGGCCCGGCTCATCCTATCCGGCTTGAAGCCGATGTTAGAACTCCTCTTCCTCTGACTCTGTGCGCTCGAGGATGCCAAGGCCGGTCTCTTCCTCAAACCTGCCCTTTATCTTCAATTCCTTTTCCATCTTGGACATGCACTCCACGCATACCCTCGTTGCAGGCAGGGCGCGGAGCCTGTCCTCGGCAATAGGTTCGCCGCACTCCTCGCAGGTGCCGTAGGAGTTGTCGCGGAGCCTTTCGATGGCGTCCTCGATCTCGGAGAGCTTTTCCCTGTCGCGGTCGCCGAGCATCAGGGTGAGCTCCCTTTCGCGCTCGTTGCTCGCGATGTCATAGATGTCGCCTATCTCGTACTTCAATACGTTGGACTCGCTCCTGACCTTCTGCGAGACCTCCTGGAGTATCTTGTTCTTGGCGTCGTGGAGCTTCTGGGTTATTTCCTTCTTGAAAGGCGCCTTTGCGGCCTTTGGCTTCTCGTCCTTTTTGGTTGTTGCTTTGCTGTTTATCTTGGGCATTTGTTTCTCTTCTTTGATAGTGGTTTTCTTTGCTGCCTTGCTTGCGCGCGCGACCGGCTGGGTGGCCGTCGCCGCCTTCTTGGGAGCTGCCTTTAC